>NZ_JSVA01000007.1:0-273456 GCF_001267955.1 Roseivirga seohaensis subsp. aquiponti | reverse complement strand
TCAGCATAAAGCTGAACAAGCATAAAGTGCCCGAAAGCTCTGTAGAAATAAGCCTGACCTTTGATGTTGTTTTTCTCATCAGCACTTCCTTCTACATTGTCAATTGAATTGATAATGTTGTTGGCATTAACAATAATTGTGTAGTAGAAATTGTAAGTCTGATTTACCAAAGAACTTGTGTTAGATCTGTGCTCAAGCCATTGGTGAACGGCAATAAACCAACCAGAACCCCTTTGTGGGTTAACTACATCTTGTCCTAAGAAATCGTAGTTGATCATGTGGTCGCCATAACCTCCTGCTTCATCTTGAGCTCCGCCAGATCCATACATATAGCGGTGAATTCCTTCCAAAGCAGCTCTTTGGTTAACAATAGTGCTCAGTACTTCATCAGCTCCAAGCTGATCAGTAGGGGCGGTTTCTAGGTATTCTTCATTACATGAGCTTATAGCCAGTACAATGAAGAGTAAAATTATTTTTGAAATGTATTTCATTGTCTTTGTTTTAGAAGTTTAGGTTAACGCCCAAGGTTAATACTCTTGAAGGAGGGTATAGACCTGCGTCCTGCGTTCCGTTGAATGTTTCCATAGGGTTCAAGCCTTTTCTTGCGCTTACGAAGAATAGGTTTTCAGCCGAAACATAAGTTCTAAGGCTAGAGATTCCTAGGCTCTGAAGAGAGGCTTTTTTGAACTCGTATCCTAAGTTGATGTTTCTAAGGTTTAAGAATGAAGCATCAGTCAACCATCTGTCAGAACCTGCTACGTTGTTTGTGTTGTTGTTGATAGAGATTCTAGGTACATCAGTGATGTCACCTGGCTTTTGCCATCTGTCAGCAATACCAACGCTTAGGGCTCCACCGTCAAGAGCGCCCATTAAACCTGCATAGTTACCGTCATAGATTTTACCACCTAGGCTGTAGGCAAACATTACAGAAAGGCTAAATCCTTTGTAGTTTAGGCTGTTTGTGAATGCGCCATAAACGTCAGGGATAGAAGAGCCGCTGTAGTGATAAATTGCATTGTTTTGGTTAGTAGTCACCTGAACACCATTGATTTCTCTCAAAAGGTTGTTAGGAGTAGACTCTGATTCAGGATCGTACACGTAAAGTGGGTTACCTGTGTCAGGATCAACACCGTACCAATCTTTCAACCAGAAGTCATAAATTGATCTGCCTTCTAAAAGCTTCTTAGTTCCAGAAATGATACCGTTTTCTCTTGAAGACTCAGGAAGTCTAGTGATTTCGTTTGTAAGCAGGGTTGCGTTTAAAGCAAAGTTCCACTCAAGTCCACCAGAAGATTTCAAGATGTCAACGTTAGCATCGAATTCTAAACCTCTGTTTACCATTTTACCAATGTTTCTGTTTTGAGAAGTATAGCCTGATTCACTTGGGATTGGCACAGAGAACAATAGGTTGTCAGAGTAACGGTTGAAGTATTCAACAGTACCTCTAACTCTTCCTAATACTTCGAAGTCAACAGCTACGTCAGCAGAGGTGTTTTTCTCCCACTGAAGGGCATTGTTTCCAACGCTATAGCTAAAGAAACCAGCGTTAGCACCGTTGTTTCTACCAGAAGAGTATAATGTTTGAGAAGGATAGTATCCGCCTACGTTGTCATTACCAGTTTGTCCGTATGATGCTCTAAGTTTTAATTCATCAATCCAGCTCATACCGCTCATGAAAGCTTCTTCGCTCATTCTCCAGCTACCGCCCACAGACCAGAAGTTACCCCATCTAGCATCTTTAGAGAATCTAGAAGTACCATCTCTTCTGAAAGAGAAAGAAGCGAAATATCTGTCGTTGTGGTTGTAGTTAATTCTTGAGAAATAACCTTCAGTCTTGTATCTGTCGATTTGTGAAGCAGCAGAAACAATAGTAGTATAGTTATCTAAAACTGGGTTGTCTAATACGATATAACCTGTTTTTGCAGCACTAAAGTCGTTGTTTTTAATGCCATAACTTTCGTGACCCAATAAGATGTCAAAACTATTTCTAGAGTCTAGATCGAATGAGTAATCAACCAATTGGTTAAAGTTTGTGGTAATATCAAAGTTGGCACTCTTAGTTGCTCTACCTACTCCAATGTAATCACCTACAAATGGGTTGCCATAGAATTGGCCATTTGCAGTTCCTATATCCACACTACCGTTGATTTTTACGCTAAGGTTTTTGATTGGAGTTAACTCCACATAACCTACAGTTCTAAAGAACAAGGCTTCAGTTAAGCTGTTGTTCAAAAGTGACTCTTCAGGAGCTTGTCTACCAGAAGTGTTGTTTGGTCTAGTTGGTAATCCAAATCTACCATCACCTCTATCGAAGGCTTTAGTGCCAAAATCAGGGTCAGTGATGTAGTTGCCTTGGTCATCAATAGCATAAACAGGGAAGATAGGTCCCATTCTTCTTGCATTATAGAAAGCGTTAGCGAAGCCAGTTCCTCCGCTTGTTACAGAGTTTGTCATTCTGATATCGCCAGAGTTGTTTACTCCAACTTTCAACCAATCAAGAACATCAACATTAACGTTTGTTCTTAGGGTATATCTCTCGAAATCAGAGTTTTTGAACACCCCTTTTTCATTCAAATAACCAATAGAAGCATAGTAATCTGCTCTGTCAGTCGCTCCTTTTGCGCTGAAGTTGTATTCTTGTCTGTAACCTAATCTTTCGATTGGAGCAAACCAGTCTAAATCGTCAGAAGAATATCTAACACTAGCGTTAGGGTTGATAGAACCATCGGTTCCAATAATTTGGTTTCCGGCAACATTAGTTGCGTTGTACTTAAGGAAAGTGATTAATTCCGCAGTAGCTTCTGCGGCAGCAACGTCAGGAGTTTTTCCTGCTGTTATTTTATCATTTCTAAGTGCTTCCCAATATGCTTGATAGTAAGCTAAAGGGTCAAGTCTATCATATTCTTGAATACCTCTAGCAGACACTCCTTGCTTTGTTGAGAAAGAGAAAGTTGGTGCAGAGTTTTTCTTACCTTGTTTGGTTGTAATGATAATTACACCGTTAGCCGCTCTAGCTCCATAAAGAGAAGTTGAAGCCGCATCTTTCAAAGTAGAAATTGACTCAATGTCATCAGGGTTAATCCTGTTAATGTTTCCGCTAAAAGGCACACCATCAACCACAATAAAAGGGCTGTTGTTACCATTAACAGAACCAATACCTCTTAATCTGATGGCAGGGCTATCACCTGGTTGTCCTGTAGCAGTTGTTACTTGAATACCTGGGCCAGAACCACCAAGCGCAGAAATTGCGTTTGAAATTGGTCTGTCTTTGATTTTCTCTGCTGAGAGCGAAGTTACTGAACCTGTGATACTCTTAGTATCTTGAGTTCCGTAAGCTACTACAACCACTTCTCCAGCATCAATAATGTCTGGAACCATGGTTACATTTACCGCAGTTCTGTTACCAACCGTTTCTTCTTTGGTTTTGTAACCTAAAAACCTGAATACAAGAACTGCATTATCAGCATTTACTGATAACGAGTATTTACCGTCCGATCCTGTGGTTATTCCAGAGGTTGTTCCTTTAATAGAAACAGTCACGCCTGGAAAGCTTGAACCGAATTCATCTAGCACAGTACCCTCCACGGTACGTTGCTGCCCCATTACACTGCTACTAATGAGTAGCAAAATGAGCATTAATTTTAGCCTAAATTTTTGCATTTATAAGTAATTCATTTGTTTGCGCGAATAACAACTAAACGGGTAGCAATGTTGCTTAATCGTATTTATGAGGCTACATGATTTTATGAAAGGCGATAAAATTATTTGAACGGAGAATTATTCAATTGTCATATTTGAATTTGAATTGTTTATTTATGAACAAATTTAGGTGATTTTAAAATTGTAAATATCTACGAGGTTATTGGTTTTATTAAATTATTGAGGTGTGTTTATGTGTATGTGGTTCACCTTCAAATAATTACATGAAATATTGCATGCCTGATATTTATAACATTGTCGCGAAAATTGTAATTTTTACGATCTGGCGCTTTAAGTGTATGAATTTGAAGGAGATGTAGCCGAAAAATGGGTTTGAGATGCTTCCGATTTTTAGGCATAAAAAAAGCAGCCTCAAAGAGGCTGCTTAAATTCGTAATTCTAGGTTCGTAAGTTTTAATTTAATCCGTTTAGCTTTTCTTCCAACACTTTAATTTTTGCTTCAGCATCGGCTTGTTTGGCTTTTTCTTTTGCTATCACTTGTTCCGGTGCTCCTGCCACAAAACGCTCGTTGCTCAGCTTTTTCATAACAGAGTTTAAGAAGCCTTTGGTGTATTCAAGCTCTTTTATAATCTCTGCTTTTTCTGCTTCTACATCAATGGCTCCTTCCTCCATAGGGATAAAGAACTCATCTGATTTGATCACAAAACCTAGTGTGCCATTCACCTTCTCATCTGTGTATGTCAGTTGGTCAATGTTCGCTAACTTCTTGATAATGTTTATAAAAGGCTCGTAAGCATCAGCGTTCTCCGATTTAATTGCTAAGTCGAGTGCCTTCTTTGGTGAAATTCCTTTTGATGAACGCAAGTTTCTAAGGTTAGAGACTAATTCAAATACAATTTCAGATTGCTTGTTCAGTGCTTCGTCTGCTCCACCAATAATTGGCCACATCGAAACAATAATGTCTTGTCCTTCGGCTCTTTCTCTTAAGTTACTCCAAATTTCCTCGGTTATAAATGGCATAAACGGATGAAGTACCTTCATGATTTTCTCGAAGAAGTTAAGTGTTATCTCGTAAGTAGCCCTGTCAATTGGCTCCCCAAATGCAGGCTTAATCATTTCTAAATACCACGAACAGAAGTCATTCCAAATGAGCTTATAGGTAGTCATAAGCGCATCAGAAATTCTAAACTTGCTGAAATGATCTTCGATTTCAGCAAGCGCTGCATTAAAGCGTGAATCGAACCAACGCACTGCGGTTTGGTTTTCTTGACCATTCGAGCTGCCACCAACTTCCCAACCTTTTACCAAACGGAAAGCATTCCAAATCTTGTTCGCAAAGTTTCTTCCTTGCTCAACAAGCTTTTCATCATAAAGTAGATCATTACCTGCTGGCGAAGAGAAAAGCATTCCAGTACGAACAGCATCAGCGCCTAACTCCTTAATTAAATCCAGTGGATCAGGTGAGTTGCCCAATGACTTGGACATTTTTCTACGCTGTTTGTCGCGTACAATTCCTGTAAGGTAAACGTGCTTAAACGGTTTCTCATCAGTATATTCATAACCTGCAATGATCATTCTGGCCACCCAAAAAAACAGAATTTCAGGAGCAGTCACCAAAGTAGAAGTAGGGTAGAAGTAGTCTAACTCAGCATTCTTGCCTTTGATTATTTTACCTGTCTCTCTGTCAAAACAAGAATCATCAAAACCGTTGAACACCGCCATAGGGAATAGCCATGAAGAAGCCCAAGTATCAAGTACATCTTCATCTTGCTTTAGGTCATTGGCAGTCAGTTGAGCATTGCCCGATTTCTCTTTCGCCAATGCTAAAGCTTCTTCTTCTGTTTCAGCTACTACAAAATCGTTTTCTCCCTCACCATAAAAATAAGCTGGGATTTGTTGCCCCCACCAAAGCTGACGCGAAATACACCAATCGCGTACATTTTCCATCCAGTGGTTGTAAATATTTTTGAATTTTGAAGGAAGAAGTTCTACCTCGTCATTCATTACTACCTCATGTGCTGTGCGAGAAATTTCTTTCATTTTGATGAACCACTGCAAAGAAAGCTTGGGCTCTATCACGGTATTTGTTCTTTCCGAACGGCCGATCCTGGTAGTGAACTCTTCGAAGCCGATGTAGTAACCAGCTTCTTCCAAGTCTTTCACCATTACTTTGCGGGCTTTAAAACGTTCCATGCCCACATATTTTGGTACACCACAGTTTTCGTTCAAATTACCATCAAAGCCGATGGTGTCAATTACTTCTAAATTGTGACGCAAACCAATTTCATAATCATTCGGATCGTGGGCAGGCGTTACTTTTAAACAACCTGTTCCGAATTCGATTTCTACATAATCATCCGCGATGATTGGGATTTCGCGGTTAACGAAAGGCACCAGAGCCGTTTTACCAATCAGGTGTTGGAAACGCTCATCTTTTGGGTTTACAGCAATGGCGGCATCACCTAAAATGGTTTCAGGGCGCTGCGTAGCAATAATTATCTTTTCGTCTGAATCTTTAATGCTGTACTGAAATTTGTAAAGCTTCGATACTTCATCTTGATCGGCATAAATCACCTCTTCATTAGATACCGTAGTTTGGGCTTCCACATCCCAGTTGACCATGCGCAAGTCACGGTAGATGTAACCTTTATTATAGAGGTCTACAAAAACACGAAGCACCGCCTTATGGTAACCTTCGTCCATGGTGAACGCAGTGCGTTCCCAGTCGCATGAGGCGCCAAGCTTCTTCAGTTGCTCAAGAATAATTCCACCGTATTTTTCTTTCCATTCCCAAGCATGGGTAAGGAATTCTTCTCTGCTGAGGTCTGATTTTTTAATGCCTTTTTCGCGAAGCATCTTCACTACTTTAGCTTCTGTGGCAATTGAAGCGTGGTCGGTACCAGGTACCCAGCAAGCTTCTTTGCCTTCCATTCGTGCTTTTCTGATCAGCACATCCTGGATGGTATTGTTCAACATGTGGCCCATGTGGAGCACGCCCGTTACGTTTGGTGGAGGGATGACAATAGAGTAAGGTTCTTTTTGTGGGTTTACCTTGCCATGGAAATATCCTTTATCCATCCAGTGGGCATACCATTTATCTTCTATCTCGTTCGGGTTATACTTCGTTGAAAGCGACATGTAATTGTTTGAATAAAATTAGGCTGCAAAAATAGGTGGAATAGTCGGAACACGGAAGTTAGAAGCCAGAAGAATGAAACTATGAGGAGGAAGTACTTACTAACTCTATGTTGGTTGGCTAATTGTGCTTAAAGATCTATTGAGTTTTGATTAGATTTAAAATGAGATAAGGGATGAATATGATTGAAGGTAACCCTAATAAAACATCTCCTCTGATAGAAGCCCCCACGCCATGTAAACGTCTTTTGATTCTATGTACATATTTTTTAAAAAAAAAGTCAAAGCGCTTTTGAAAATTACCTTCTGCCAAACCTTCTGAAAGCTTGAATTAGTTGATAAGTGATTGATATGACCACAATCTTACTTAATAAAAGGAAAAGTTTAATTTCCCACCTAATTGTCCCTCCTTCTAACTCGTATATAAAGTCCC
This sequence comes from Roseivirga seohaensis subsp. aquiponti, assembly GCF_001267955.1. NCBI lineage: Bacteria > Pseudomonadati > Bacteroidota > Cytophagia > Cytophagales > Roseivirgaceae > Roseivirga > Roseivirga seohaensis. The sequence continues at coordinate 266,228 of NZ_JSVA01000007.1, read as the reverse complement.
AACGTTTCCAAATGAAAGAAGTAGGGTTAATGAAATCGAAATACTCGATTGTAAATAGCTCTAAATCTGTTTTACTCATTTCCCAAGGCCAAACAGGGCTAACCTCCTTCGTAAGCCATAACAATATTATATACATCGGAACAGTAACAAATACCAATGCTTTCACTGCCCTCGTCCAACTGATACCGAAGTTAGCAGTCCATTTATAGGCCCATAGAGTTGATTTATCCCAAAATTTTTTCCGCCAACGAAGTGTCTCATAATAAGCATCGAGTTCCTTGCTCTGATAAATTAAGGCTTCAGTTCGATTTCCTTGATTTTGATACATGGATTTTAACTGCTCATAGAAAAGTTTGACCTGTTTATAATGAGATATTTTGTCTATCTCGTGATTGGTCTCAATGTTTTTAGGGAAGGGTGAATTAGATATAAAGCTCTTACTTATTTGACTATTTTCAAAAAGTAAAGTTTTGAAAGAGTTGAATTTAAAATTGATAAATGAGGAATAACCAAAGTCACTTCTGATAAATTTAATTGATCCTTTTTTAGGCTCTAATGATGTTACATTCAAAAAACTTATTCCTGTATTTATTTTGAAATTGATAAATATAAATTCATTGAAACTTGAGTTTTCAAGTTGTATTCCGTTCTCAAACCTAGTATTTGAACCTTCGATTTTTATCGATTCAGTATATAAACTGAAAAACTTAATAAGACCTATGACTCCTCCATCAAGTTGAATATCAATTAGGTTCGATTTACCAGTAACAGAAATATTGTGACAATAGGCAAAATCTGTGATAATAAATTTTTTGAGGTTAGCTATCTTGGTAAGATTTATGATTTTGACTTTACAATCATCCTGAAGTCTAAGGATGTTTAATGTGGAGTTATTTGATAACTCTAATTTGACAAGACTAGACTCTTTAAGTAAAATAAGTGTGTTAAGGGTTGCATTCTCAATGGTTATCGTGCTTACATTGTGATTATTATTTATCTCTAGTTTTTCCAAATGAGCACTATCACTCACTATCAGCTCTTCCAAACTGTCTGAACTCAGAGTGATACTCTCTGTTTTTGAATTGCTCTGCACTGCTAAAAAATCGACTTTACAATGATCTAAAGTAGTGATTTGGTTTATTTCAGAATTTTCACGAAAAACTAGTGACCAAATTGTTGATTTTTTAGACAATTTTATTGTGCCAATTTTTGCAAAAAATGTCGATAGTATTGTGATCGAACCACTGTCATAAACTAATAACGTTCTTAGGTTACTGTTTGTCAAATCAATATTACTGACCTTGGATGATTCAGAAATATTAATGGAGAATTCAGCCGTTGAATTTTCAATTCGAAGATGATTCATTTTTGTATCACCCTTGAATGTTAAAGAAATATTGTGTTTTGAATTCACCTCAGTGAATATCAGTTTATTGATGATACAGTTATTTTCAAATAATAGACTATAATCTATATGACCCGAAATGACTATATCCTCTTTAACTTCAATATTATTGAACACTCTTGATCTATAATCAGGGTTTTTATGTACTGCGTTGAACGTACGGAACTTATCAATCTTAACATTTTCACCTGCAACCAATGAATAAAATTGTTGGGCACTTATTTTGTATCTCTTCATTGTAGCTAGAAACCAATAGTGTTCATCTAAAGTAATTATTATAGTTGCAATATTATCATAATTCTAAATCATTGGACTAATCTCTAATTCTAGATGTTTTTTAAGCTATGTGAATATTTCTAAGGGTAAAATGAGCAACTATGAAAAAATCGACTCACTATTATTGATTCTAGCGAAATGTGTAAAGAAATAAAGAAGATCAAGTCACAATATCGAATTTAATAGCCTAGCTCTTTAAAGAGCGAAAGGAGGCTCGATTAGGAGAGCTTTATATTGTTATTGGGCTTATGGTAAATTGGTTGGTGGCTGAATATTAGTTTTTAAATTTGTAAATTCGGATAAGAAATTTTATGGTTATGGGGACAATTGAGCTAAAATCTAACATTCATAAAATAGTTGATGGCATTCAAAACGAGCATCTTTTGAGAGTTATTTACGATTTCCTAAAACTAAAAGAATCGGAAAAGTCGGGAGGCTTTTGGGACTCTCTTACAGAAGAACAAAAGCAAGAGGTATTGTTAGCCTATGATGAGTCGGAGGATGATGATAATTTGATTGAGCGGGAAAAGGTATTTAAATCGAAGAAATGAAAATTCTCCTTACCAAACGGGCAGAGAGAAATTTCCATTCAATTAAGGAATATATAAAGAAGGAATGGGGGACTAGAGTTGCAGAGGCTTTCGAGCAGAAAGCAGTTGATTTTTTAGACTTACTGGAGGGTTTTCTCGAGATAGGAACTGTAGAAGTGGTTGAAAAAAAGATATACGGATTTCAACTTACCAAGCAGACACGTGTGTTTTACCGAATTAAAGGGAACTGTATATTAATTCTTACATTCTTTGACGTGAGACAAAGTCCAAGTAAAAGGCCTAAATGATGAATGTTATGTCACCAATAACTCATTTCCAATAACTAACCCCTAAACCTCTAGATTCTTATACTTGCTCTTTCCCATCCAACCCAAATGGGTATGGTCAAAGCTGTCGAAGTACTTTAAGCCGTAGCCCAGCATTCTATCGAAGCAAGAATGCGCCATAAAGATCAATCCAATTAGAATGAGCAATTCATTGGAGAGCAGGTAGCCAAGAATCATTAAAAGTGAAATCAAGCCTTTATGATGGGCAGCATTGTAAGCAATTGTAGCCACTTTTTTATTTACTATAATCGCCAGAAATGCCAGGTCAGGTGCGAAAAATAAGCTGGCAAAAAGTACCCATCCACCTTCATAGAATTCAAAATAGATTAGGTAAATAATTAATAAAAGCCCGATTTCTTCGAGCTTAAGTGCGGTTCTCATTTTTATGGTTTTCATAATTATAGAAAAATACAAAGCGTTTTTAAATACTTGCAGGCTGATTTTATTGAGGCAATTTACTGTAAATCATAATGTTAATTTTGGTAAATTCATGAGCCAGTTATTCAATAGAGAACTGGTAAACCAGAAAACCTGATTTATATCATCTTTTTGGCTAATACCTGTCAGGTAGAAACGGTGCTGCTGAATCTACCTTGCAATTGTTTAGGAATCACTACGCCTTATAAATTATGGAACTACAGCAATTTAAGTACGACAACAAAATTGTCAAATACTTCGTCATCGCCACGGTCGCTTTCGGCCTTATTGGCATGCTGGTGGGTATTCTCATGGCCACCCAACTTTTTTTACCCGAAGCCAACTTAGGTCTTCAATTCACAACTTTCGGTCGTATTCGTCCATTACACACCAATGCGGTAATTTTTGCATTTGTGGGTAACGCTATGTTTGCCGGAGTGTATTATTCTATGCAGCGTTTGTTAAAAACGCGTATGTTTAGCGATAGACTAAGCTGGATTCATTTCTGGGGATGGCAGCTCATTATTTTAGCAGCAGTAATCACGCTTCCTCTAGGAATGAACACCTCAAAGGAATATGCTGAGCTAGAATGGCCAATAGATATTGCCATTACGGTAATTTGGGTAGTGTTTGGTATCAACATGATTGGAACGATTCTGAAAAGAAGAGAGCGCCACATGTATGTAGCCATTTGGTTCTACATTGCCACATTCGTTACGGTAGCGGTATTGCACGTGGTAAATTCATTTGAAATTCCGGTAACCATGTTCAAGAGTTACTCTTGGTATGCTGGTGTGCAAGATGCTTTAGTACAGTGGTGGTATGGTCATAATGCGGTGGCATTCTTCCTTACTACGCCTTTCTTGGGGATTATGTACTACTACTTACCTAAGGCTGCCAACAGACCTGTTTACTCTTATAAACTGTCAATTATTCACTTCTGGTCGCTTATATTTATTTATATATGGGCAGGCCCTCACCACTTATTATATACTTCATTACCTAACTGGGCACAGTCTTTAGGAACTGTATTTTCAATTATGTTGATCGCTCCATCTTGGGGAGGTATGCTTAACGGACTTCTTACTTTAAGAGGAGCTTGGGATAGAGTTCGTGAAGATCCGGTTTTAAAATTTATGGTTGTAGCTGTTACGGCATATGGTATGGCTACACTAGAAGGTCCATTGCTTTCTATTAAAAATGTAAACGCTATTGCTCACTTTACCGACTGGATCGTTGCTCACGTTCACGTGGGTGGTTTAGGCTGGAATGGTTTCTTGATCTTCGGTATGTTGTACTGGATGATTCCTAGAATGTGGGGTACAAAACTATATTCTACAAAACTAGCCAATGTTCACTTTTGGATTGGTACACTAGGAATAATCGTTTATGCACTTCCGCTTTACACTGCGGGTGTAGTGCAAAGTTTAATGTGGAAAAACTTTAATGCTGAAGGCTTTTTAGAGTATCCTAACTTCTTAGAAACAGTAACTCAAATTGTACCAATGTACATGATGAGAGCGGTTGGTGGAGTGCTATACCTGACTGGCGCAATAATGATGGCCTATAACTTGGTGAAAACTGCTAAACAAGGAAGTTTCAAAGCAGAAGAAGCAGCCGAGGCACCAGCATTGGAGAAAAAGAAAATTGTTGGAGGTCACTGGCATGCAGTATTAGAAAGAAAGCCAGTGATTTTTACTGCCCTTACTTTGGTTGCTATTGTAATTGGAGGTGTGGTAGAGATGGTGCCTACTTTCTTAATCAAGTCTAATATTCCAACTATTGAAAGTGTTCAACCATATACTCCACTTGAACTTCATGGAAGAGACTTATACATTAAGGAAGGATGTAATAACTGCCATACGCAAATGGTGAGGCCGTTTAGGTCAGAAACTGAACGTTATGGCGAATATTCTAAAGCAGGTGAGTTTGTGTACGATCATCCATTCCTTTGGGGATCGAAACGTACCGGACCAGATTTGCATAGGGTAGGAGCTAAATACAATAATGTATGGCACTTCAACCATATGCTCGACCCTAAATCTACTTCGCCAGGCTCAATTATGCCTCCGTACCCTTGGTTGTTCACACAATCCATCGATTTAGACGAAACTGCCGGTAAGATTAAAGCCCTCAGAACAGTAGGGGTTCCTTATGCAGAAGGCTACGAAGAAATCGCAAATGAAGATTTGATGAGGCAAGCCAAGGAGATATCGGACGATTTAGCCGCTAATGATATCGAGATTTCTGAGCAGGCTGAAATTGTAGCACTGATTGCTTACCTACAAAGGCTGGGTACTGATATTAAAGTGAATTCAAACGATCAAAACCCTTAGGCCATGTTTAAGCACTATTTCGAAAAAATTCATAATGTGGAGGTTTGGCCAATTATTTCACTCACAATCTTCTTCATATTCTTTGTAGGGCTAATGCTCTATGTATGGCGAATGAAGAAAGACTACGTGGAGGAAATGAGTGACATTCCACTTACCGATGACGCGCCAATTATTGCATCTGATTTTAAAAATGAAAACCACTAAGCTCATGGAAAGGATAAAATCAAAAAATAAAAACCTGAGTTCAAAATACATGTTACTTCCATTCTTGTTTTTGACTACGCCTTTGGCTGCTCAAACCGAGAGTTCAACTGGAATTTCTCAGACTACGGCATTTTATGTGGTGATTGGCTTGCTTATCATCGTGTCGCTGTTAGTCATTCTTTTGGCCTTTAACATTGTGTCGCTGCTAAAAGCAGTTGTACAAAAAGAGATGTCGCCAGAGAAGAAAGCCAGTATGGAAAAAGAGCCTAGCTGGTTTGCTAAAACCTGGGCAAAATGGAACGACCTTAAGCCGTTGGAAGAAGAGCAAGATATTATGCTCGACCATGATTATGATGGCATTAAGGAGCTTGATAACCACTTGCCGCCTTGGTGGAAGGCACTCTTCTATTTGTCAATCGTTTATGCAGTAATTTACCTTATGGTATTCCATGTGTTCAAGTCGGCTCCTTTACAAGAGGAGGAATACGAAATTGAAATGGCCTTGGCACAGGCTGCCAAAAGCAATATGGAGCAAACCATTGTGGTAGACTTTGATGAAAGCAATGTGCCTTTTAATGATGACGCTGAAGCATTAGCAGATGGTAAGAAGTTTTTCGAAGCCCAGTGTGGAATGTGTCATAAAGCCGATGGTGGTGGTTTGGCTGGTCCAAATCTAACCGATGATTACTGGAAACATGGAGGAAGTATGACTGATATTTACAATGTGATCAAGAACGGAGTACCGAATACAGCCATGATTTCGTGGGAGAGTAAATTGAATCCTCTTCGTTTACAAAACGTGGCTTCATATGTAAAAAGCTTAAGAGGAACCAATCCTCCAGGAGCTTTGCCTCCTGATGGTGAGCTTTATGTAGAAGAATCGAATCAATAAAAGCAGTAGAGTGTGCGCTAATTAAAGAGGGTAGAAATGAAAGAGCTGTACGAATATGACGAAGAATACCGCGACAGTATAGCCACGGTAGATGAGCACGGAAAAAGAGTTTGGGTATACCCCAAAAAACCTAAAGGCAAATTTTTTAATGCCCGAAAGGTTGTATCTGTAATCTTACTTACCATTCTTTTTGCTGGTCCGTTTATTAAAATCAACGGGCAGCCCTTTTTAATGATGAATATTTTCGAACGCAAGTTCGTAATCTTGGGGACGGTTTTCTGGCCCCAAGATTTCTTTATTTTCGCTTTAGGGCTAATCACATTCTTCGTATTTATCATTCTTTTCACCGTGGTGTTCGGTAGGGTATGGTGTGGCTGGGCTTGTCCTCAAACCCTCTTTATGGAAATGGTTTTCCGTAGAATTGAGTACTTGATCGAAGGCGATGCCAACCAGCAGCGTAAACTGGCCAAAATGCCTTGGAATGGAGAGAAAATTAGGAAGCGAGTATTAAAGCATGGCATTTTCGCCTTCATTGCTGTATTGATAGGCCATACGGCCATGGCCTACTTAATAGGTATTGATAAAGTGAAGGAAATTGTAAGTCAGCCGCCTACTGAGAATTTAGCGGGCTTCATTGGTTTAATAGCTTTCAGTGCTGTTTTCTATGGCGTTTTTGCATACTTAAGAGAACAAGCTTGCATTGCTATTTGTCCTTATGGTAGACTTCAAGGAGTGCTTTTGGTGCGTGATTCAATGGCAGTAATGTACGACTGGATCAGAGGTGAACCGAGAGGTAAAATGAAGAAATCGGAGGTTCAAGCCGACAAAGGTGATTGTATTGATTGTAAGCTTTGTGTCCATGTTTGTCCTACCGGAATCGACATCAGAAACGGAACTCAACTAGAGTGCGTAAACTGTACTGCTTGTATTGATGCTTGTGATGATGTAATGACGAAAATTAATAAGCCAACTGGTTTAATTCGAGTTACGTCACATAGCGCAATTGCAGATGGTAAGAAAAAACTTTTTACTCCTAGGGTAGCTGGGTACACGGGCGTTTTGGTGGTACTTATTACTCTATTAACGGTTTTCGTTTCCAGTCGATCAGATATTCAGGCTACAATTTTAAGAGTGCCGGGTATGCTCTATCAGAAAGTAGAGAATGACCAAATTCAAAATATTTACAATATTCAATTGATAAATAAAACGGTTGACGATATGAACGTGAGCCTTCGATTGATCGATCACGAAAGTGGAGTGATTGAAGTGGTAGGAGGCAACGAAATTCAACTTTCAAATTCTGGAAAGGCAGATGCCGTGTTTACAGTGCGATTACCTGAATCAGAAATGGAGGGCAATAAGAATAGCATCACAGTGGGGATTTTCAATGGTGATGAATTGATTGATAAGGTAAAGACGAACTTCTTAGGACCAATAAAATTTAAATAATGAACTGGGGAACAAAAATCGTAATCAGTTTTGTGTGCTTTGTTGGGTTGCTGGTAACTATGGTTTACGTAAGTGTAAGCACCGATTTCTATTTGGTGGCCGATAACTACTATGAACAAGAGTTGGATTACGAAAGTCAGATTCAGCGCATGAAAAACGTAAATAGCTTGGCTGAAAAACCAAATTTTAAATTGGTTAGAAATGAAGGGAAAGCTGAGTTAAGATTTCCGATCTCGGTGATGAAGGCCATGGAAGAAGGTAAAATTTCTTTTTTCCGTTCGGCAAATGCTAGTCTTGACAAAGAGTTTGATTTGGTTTTTGATGAAACTGGTTTACAAACTTTCGATATGAAAAACCTTGCTTCTGGCGCATGGAAGGTTAAAATCGAATGGAAATCGAAAGGGACGGAATATTATCAAGAGCTTAATATTGTAATCTGATGTTGCTTTTAGGAACAGCGCTGGCATTTGGCTTTTTTGGTAGCCTGCACTGCTTAGGCATGTGTGCACCAATCGCTTGGGCAGTTCCTCAGAACGAAAAAAAGAAAAAGGTTTGGGTAGCTAACCGTTTAGCCTACAATAGCGGTCGTATGATTACCTATAGTTTTTTAGGTGCGATTGCAGGCCTTTTTGGCGAAATACTTTCGATGACCGGGGTGCAACAAGGCTTATCTGTTTTGGCTGGCGCAACAATCATCATTGGAGCCTTACTCTTAAACGGAAAACTATCAGGCAATATTAAAATCAAACCCCTTCAGAAGCTTTTCTTAAGCATTAAGGTGCGAATAGGCGGTTTACTCAAAACCAATAATTTCAAGTCGAACCTTAGTTTGGGTTTATTGAATGGCCTTTTACCCTGTGGTTTGGTTTATATGGCTTTAGTGGCTGCCATTTCAATGGGTACTTTTTACGGAGGAGCAGCCTATATGGCGCTGTTCGGTTTGGGTACTTTTCCTATGATGCTCGGTGCGGCTTATTTGGGCTTTTCTTTCAAAAGTAATTTCACTTCCGCATGGCTCAAGTTTGTGCCGAAGCTACTGGTGTTGGTGGGTCTAATTCTCATTCTTCGCGGACTGAACTTAGGCATTCCTTACGTAAGCCCAAAGCTCAATAGCGATATGCCGGGGATGATTTGTGATTAAAATCAATTCATATACTTTCTGATAATATTGAGTAAACTGTCTTAGGTACGTTTCGGCCAATATGCTGCTTCATTACTTCAATCATTTATCGAGACAACAAGTAGTATATACACTTTGTGGTGTAAGTACCAATCAAAACTCAATGGGCGAACTGAAAACTATGAAAATAATAGTTTTGACACTGCCATAATGATGAGAGTATAGATATGTCAATATAATTTATCTGAGATAACTGAAATGTCAAAGTGAGCATAAAAGAGAGGGCTATCTTCAGTTACAACTGTAGATAGCCATTTACTCCATAGTTCAATGGTTATTTATTCTTTTTCAATAAAAATTTAGATAACCAAACAATCCCTATGGCGACTACAGCTATAAGAATAACCTGCCATACAATAATTGAAATTCCCATAATTAATCTTATTGATTGTTAGATGAGCAACGTAATGATATATTATAACATACTTTCTCTCTATATACTGTACCTACACTTTCGAAAAATACATTATAATTAATAAAACCACAAACAGATCCTGAATTACATCCGAATTGAGTCCCGCCTTGAGTATAGCTAATGGCAAATGTAAAACCTGAAAAACCTCCTGTTATACCAGAAATACAGCCATCAGAGACTGAAACATCAAAATCTAATGAAGTGAGACCATTGTCAAAGGCGGTGCCAGTATAGACACCATCCGCACAATCAGACATTACCATCTTTGTACTGCCATCTAACCTCCCTAAAGAAAGTGTAGTATTGTCATTTACTTGATTCCTTATTTTAGAAATCAAATTTTCATACTCTTCTTTTGAATTAACTATAATTCCATTGGATTGATTTATGTTTTTGTTAATTGTTATATCAGCATCTAATTCTTTAGCGATTTGGTTTATTGTTGCGATTTTGGCCTGATTTTGATCAGTTGGACTTAAAGACTGGTCTTCGGTACAACCAAAAAAAAATAGAAATAAAAAGAATCCCAACGTGATTCTTAAGACTGCGTGTGTTTTAGGTTTCATGTTGTTTTATGTTTAAAAATTATGAATTCATTACTCAAGTCTGAAAAATTTGGATTGATGTGTTCATAGGCTGAACTTAGTAAGCTTTAACTATAAAGATTTTATGAAAGGCTTCTTTATAGCGCTTCAAGAATAATCCAGAAACTAAGGTGATTCTATTTCTTGTACTATTCAATTAGAATGAAAAGCCACAAACTATTCTCGTTTGATTATCGATCTATTGAGAATAAAATAGAAGAACCCTTTTTGAGTTAGCCAAGTCTAGTTCAAAACCTTATTCTATATGTTTCGATGTAGTAATCAATTACTTTTTAAAAGTAAAGAATAATTGTAGTAATAAAAAGAATAAAATAAAAATGATCAAAATTAATAACAAAGGACATGGCTGATAATTGTCAAAGTAAGTTCTTTTCATTATTTCCCATTACCGATTAGGTGAAGACTAAAAGCTTTGAAAGAGTAATTCTGTGGCCAGAAAATAGGTATTCAAATTCCCTACTCACTTCTGAGCGATTCTGAAGGATTGGCCTGTGCAACACGCCAAGTTTGTATAATCACAATGAGCACAACTAAGCTTCCCAATAGCAGAACACCTTGCGCCAAGACAAGCCCTTCATACTGTGGTTTTATAAGGGAAGAGAGCCAGAATGTTTCCTGTAAAAAAAGGTAGGCTAGAGGAGCTCCAATTAATGCCGCAATGACTAATGAGGTCAACGTTCCTTTCAATAAGAGTAGAATAATGCTTTTAACTCTAGCGCCAAGCACTTTTCTAATGCCAATCTCTTTGGTACGGGTTTCGGCATTATAAAGCGCAATTCCCAATTGACCCAAGAGCGAAATAGAAATAATGATGACAGAAAGGAATTTAAACGCCTTGACCACTTGGTTGATATTGTTATAACTTTCTTCAATAGAGTCATTTAGGAAGATAGGAGTAAAGGCTTGTTCAGCGTCCACTTCTTTGGTGGCTTTTTCAAGTTGATTTAAAGTTGATGCTATATTTTGATTTTCTATTTTAATGGCAAGCGACCTTTTATATAAGTCTATTTTCTCGTGAGTAACCATGATTGCTGCCATTTCAGGGGCATCAAGTCGTTCGAAGACATTGTCCTCTATAATCCCAATTATTTGGTATCGGCTAATGTTTTTAAAAAAGGAAAGGGTTTGACCAAACGCACTGTCTAATGGAATATTAAGGTCAGCTAATAGCTTTCTATTTACCCAAACTTCAGTAAGTGTTGAATCGGACGATACTCTTTTAAAATTATTACCAGCAAATAATCTAGGCTCAAAAACTTTGTCGAAATCGGAGTCTACTACGGAAAAATTGACCATCAGACTGTCAGTGCCATTAGAGCGTCTCACCATGGTCATACCCATCGTACCTACACCAGGAAGGGAAGAAACAGCAGAAACACCCACTACTCCAGAAACGCGCTCATATCGAGATTTTAATAGTTGTCTGTTTTTAGGAGCGACTTCTACGCTTACCACTCCCTCTTTGCTGAAATTCCAGTTGTTTTGAACTATGGAATAGTAGATGTCCGAGCCTGCAGTAACTACCATAATACAGAACATAGAGACAGTGAGCTGAAATACCACCAAGCCTTTTCGAATGTTCATGAGTGACATGGTTTTACTTTTGATATTCGATCGAAAAGCATTCAAAGGAGAAATGCGGGCAAAGTAGAGTGCGGGGAAAAGCCCAGCCACTAAGCCGATCAAAACGGAAAAACCTAGGAATACTAAGAGAAGGCCAAGACTTGTATTGGGGTTGAATAATAAATTACCAGTATCCATTAGGGCAACAAATTCAGGGACGAAAAAGCGGTAGAGTAAAAACCCTACCAGGGTTGCTGCTACTGAGAAAACAATGGTTTCCACTAAAATTTGACCAATAATTTGAGATTTTGTGCTCCCAGCTACTTTTCTAATGCCAATTTCTTTGGTACGTTGAATGGCTCTGGCGATAGATAGATTGGTGTAATTAAAACTCGCCAATAAAAGAAGAATAGTAATCAGTATGACAAGGACATAAAGTATATCCTTAGGTAAGCTAGACCCGATAGGGTTATACACTTCATCACTAAACATGATATCTCCGATTTTCTGGCTGCGATAATCAAAAGTGGATTCTGTACCTTTTTTTATAGTATTTACTTCTTCCGAGACTTGTTTCAGCTTATTGTTTAGCTGTTCTTGGCTTACGCCTTCAATGGTTCGAAAGTAGGTGTAGCCTTGATAAAAGTGATTCCACTTTTCTAAGTAGTTAGAGCTTTCTGTATTCACCAAATTTGGATTTTCTGAACTACTTGATATTATGTCGAAATTCAAATGTGAAAGACCTTTTGGACTTTCAATTATGGCATTAACGATCAGTCCTGAACCAAGAATTTTACCAATAGGGTTTTCATTTGGAAAGAAGCGTTCTGCTATGTCATCTGTAATTATACAACTCGATTTATTTTGTAATGCAGCATGTGGGTCACCATCGATTGCTTTGAATTGAAATACTTCAAAAAAATGGTCATCTACCATTAAGTTTACAAGGCTTACTGAATTGCCATTTATAACTTCTTTGAATTGGCTGGACGAGCTGAATTGTGTCAATACTTCAATTTCTGGTAGATCTGCTCGAAGTTTTTCTCCCAATACAGAAGGGGTAGAAGCTAGAATATAGGGAGTATTGTTAGTCTTCTCAACTTTTGTTAATACTCTATACAGTCTTTCAGTATGCGGGTGTTGTTTGTCAACAGACAGGCCAGTGTAGATAATATTCAGCGCAAACATACTTACCGTGATGGCGGCAGCTAGCCCGAAAATGTTGATGGCACTGAACACCTTATTACGCCACAAGTTGCGGAAGGCCAGCTTTAAATGGATTTGGAATAATGAAGCTCTGAACATGGTGACGATAATTTTAGGTTTTCTAATCACAGAAGGGCGAAGCATTTTAAGTACTTCTTTACGATAGATGGCTTTGGCCTTTTTCTCTCCCAATTCTTTTAGGTTGAAGTGGAATTCTTCTTCCAAATCGCCTTGAAGCTCTGGATAAAGAGTAGGCTTGCAGAAGGCTTTAAAGAGCCGGGAGTATAGTTTTGGAGGAATGATGCGCATGTTTTAAAGAGCTTATTGTAAATGAAAAGCTGGCACCTGACTCCATAATTGGTCGCGGACTTCTTTGGATTCCTGCAAAGCGGCCAAGCCCTTATTGGTTACTTCATAATAGCGCTTTGGTCTGCCGCCTCTGTCTTCGTTGCCCTGGCCTTGTCTCGAGGTCAAAAACCCTTTTTCTTCTAAGCGAGATAAAGCAGTGTGTAAAGCACCTCTGCTAATATTTCTCTTTCCCTGTTCATTGATTTCGCGCTTGATGCTTACTCCGTAGGCATCATCTTTTAAAACCAAAATGGTGAGTAAAGCTATTTCTTCAAATTCACCCAGATTTGTCCCTTTCATAGCATGTTCTAAAATGTAGACCAATGTATGAAATAAAATTCAAGTTCTAAAATGAAGACATGGAATTTGATTTGAAGATGGGTTGATTTGAGAATTTGGTGATTTGAAAATCCATCTTCAAATCACCAAATCAGCTTATTTTTAAATTGTAATTACTCGCTTCTGAGCGATTCAGATGGGTTGGCTTTTGCGGTTTTCCAAGTTTGGATTGTAACAATTCCGATAACAATCCCCCACAAACATAAAAGGCTGGCTATTAGCGTTAATGCTGAAATTTCTAACTGTATCGCAAAACTCGGAACAATCATTTCTCTAAAAACAAGATAGATTAAAGGGATAGCAATGAGCCCCGAAATGATTAATGACTTTAGGGTTCCTATAGAAAATAACCTTGCGATAGAATAAAAAGTAGCGCCCAGTACTTTCCGAATTCCTATTTCTTTCACTCTGCTTTCAGCATTGTAAAGCGCCATTCCAAACTGACCAAGTACCGCAATCACAATTACAGCGATTCCGGCTAAAGTAAGTAAGTTCATAAAGTTGAAAAAAGGAGCGTACACCTCTTCAATGGCATCATCTACATACATTGGTTCAAAGTCTTTGCCTTGCGCTACTGCATTCCATCCAGCTTCAATTTTACCCAAAGCTTCGTTCATATTTTTTGTGGCAATGTTGATGGTGATTAGATTGGTTAAGGCAGTGTCGCGCTGATTTCGAATGATCAAAGGCATCTGTGAGCTAGTTAATCCATCATTAATATAATTATCTAAAACCCCAACTACCTCAAGGCTTTCTTCTATATCGTATTGCATGAGGTGGATTATGCTGCCTATGGCGCTATCCAACGGAAGCTGAAATGCCTTGAGTATTCTATCGTCAACAATAATCTCGTTTTTTCCTTCAAGGCTAAACCCAAAACCAGCTGCTAATTGAGGTTTGTACACACTGTTGAATTTGAAATCAGCAACCCCATAAGCAGTGGCAATGGTGTCAGAATAATTTTCATTTGTAATGAACCGCCTAGCCAAACCTCCTGTTCCTGGCGTCATCGATGAGGTAGAGTAATTTGTGATTTCAGGAATTTTATCAAACTCAGCGGTAAGTAGGTCAATATCTACCTCTTTGATTGGAATGGTAATGAGGCCTTCGGAAATAAAACCGAGGTCGGCATTCATGATTTGTGTTTTTTGATTGGCAATGAGCGCAATGAAAAGAACAAAGAAAGTGGAAACGCCCAGTTGTAAACCCACTAATGTTTTTCTCATCGTTGACATCGAAAGAGCACCATTTTTCACTTGGTTCCTCATTGCGCTTAAGGGTGAAACTTGAGCGAAATGCAGTGCAGGTAAGATTCCTGCGACTAAGCCTACGACTAAACTAAAGGCAATGAACCAACCAATGATTTCAGCATTTAGACTTGATGTGTAGAGTGCTGAAAACTCTTGAATGTAGGCCCCAAAGCGTACGGAAAGGTATTGATAGGACAGACGCGCAATGACGAGTGCGAAAAGTGAAAATATCGTAGTCTCTAATAGAAACTGTGAGATAATATGAGCCTTTGAGCTACCAGTGATTTTTCGAATTCCTATTTCTTTCGATCGCTGAATTGCTCTTGCAATTGAGAGGTTCGTATAGTTGAAGGACGCGAGAGATATAAGTACTATGATGGGTACCACCAGTAATATCAATGTAATTTTTGGATACACATTTTGAAAATCCAAAATGAGCTCTGCCCCAAACATAATATTACTTAAGGCCTGGGCTTCCATGGCGTATTGTTTTCCATCATCCAGACTTGAGTTCATTTCTGAATTCAAAGAGGCCAGCTGAGCATTGAAGTCTTTTATAGAACTGTTTTGAGCAAGTTTGAAATAAGTAAAGCGACCATGTTCATAACTATCCCATCGGTTGAGTCTGGTATTGATCTCATCAGTGCTCATGCTACTTTCCATAACCTCTATGTTATGTAGAAAATCGAATTTTAAGTGAGACTTTTCATCGGGAGACTCAATTACTGCTCGAACAATATGCCCTCCGCTGTTTTGCTTTCCTATTGGACTTTCATCACCGAAAATGCGCTTTGCAGCTTTGTCGGTAATTATGATGGAGGAGAAATCATCGAAGATGTCATTTGGGTCTCCCTCCACTGTTTTGAAATCAAATACGGATAAGAAGTTTTTATCAACAGAATAGCCATGCGTGCTGATCTTTTCACCCTTGACATTAAACGAGTAGCCCAAACCGAATAGAAATGTAGTAGAGGTTTCCACTTGAGGAATGCTTGCCATCTTCCATTTTAAGGCAAATGGAGAAGAAGCAAAATGCATGGAACTGGTTGGACTTTCTACTTTGGTGGTAATTCTATAAATGCGGTCGGCATTCTTATGGTGAGAATCATACTGAAAACCAGTGTAAATCATATTTACACAAAACAGGCAAATGGTCAAAGCGGCACCTAAACCGAGAATATTGACCAAACTGAAGACTTTGTTGCGCTGAATATTCCTGAGCGTGAGTACAAAGTGTAGCTTGAATAAGGAAGTGTTGATCTTTGAGTTGAAGCCTTTTGGCTTTTTAATCACCGAAGGACGAAGCATTTTAAGCACTTCCTTGCGGTAAATAGTCTTAGCTTTTTTTAAACCCTTGGTTTCTATATTGATATAGAAGACTTCTTCCAAGTCGCCTTGCAGTTCTTCATAAAAACTCTCGTTACAGAAAAATTTGAGAACTCGCGTCCAAAATCGAGGTGTTTTTTGGTTCATGGCTTATCCTTGAATTTTCTGTAAAGCAATTTTGGGTACACTGCTCCAAAGGTCATCTCGAACGGCCTTGGCTTCTTCTAGAGCATTTTTACCAAGGTTTGTAACCTGATAGTATCGTTTTCTTCTGCCGCCACGCTCGGCAGTAGCGCCACCATATTCCGATTTAATAAATCCTTTTTCTTCGAGCCTAGTGAAGGCGGTGTGTAAAGCTCCACGACTTACTCCTCTGCCCGTTCTTTTCTCAATTTCTTCCTGTACACTTACACCGTAGGCATTTTCTTCTAATACAAGGATGGTCAAGAGTACAACTTCCTGAAATTCTCCGAGGTAAGTTCCTTTCATGATTTTCTATTTAATACTTAAATGAAGACCAAATCTAAGTATTAAATTCTTAAATGGAGAGGAAATGAGTAAAAAATGATTTGGTGATTTGAAAATCCATCTTCAAATCACCAAATCAGCTTATTTTTAAATTAGAAATTATTCGCTGCGCAGAGTTTGGGCAGGGTTAGCTTTTGCGGCTCTTCTTACTTGCGAACCTATGGTTAATATGCCTATACCGAATATTATGATTACCCCAGTGAAGAGTTCCGGCACTCCAATTGTAGCGCGGTTCTCAATGCCGTTTAGAATTTGTTGTTCAAATAATAAGTAGGTGAGGGGTATGGCCAAAGCTGCTGAGATTACCAGTAACCACATAAAACCTCGTGTTAATAAGCTAACGAGGCTTCCTTCTGTGGCTCCCAAAACTTTACGAATACTGATTTCTTTCATGCGGGTTTCGGCTGTGTAAACGGCCATACCTAACAAACCTAATGCGGCAATGGAAACGGTGAGTACGGCCAGAAAACCCACAATTGTACCCATTATAACATATTGTGAATAAGCCGATTCAATATTCTCATCGTAGAATTGGGCTTGAAGTTCATGAACAGGGTCTACCTCATTCCATGCATTTTCAATTTTAGCCATTGTAGCTGGTAAATCCGATGAGTTGAGTTTTAGGTTTAAATAGTAAAACGAATTGCTTCTATTTCTAAACCCGAAGCTTTTAATGCCTTGGTCAAGCTTATCATAATGGAAGTCACGCACCACACCTATAATTGTTAAGTTATTTTCGTCAATTTCAACCTGTTTACCGATAGCTTCATTTGGAGTGCCAAGATTAAAACGTTTTAGGGTTTCTTCGTTTAAAATAATCTCAGACTCCTCACCTTCAAATGACTTGTTGGTAAAGTTGGCTCCAGCAATAATTTCGTGATCCATCAGGTCAATGTAGTTTTCGTCAATGGTATTGTAGAAAAGTTCGGTAGAGTCATTATTGTATTTCATGTCTACTAAATAGGTGCTTCCTACACTTGGTATCATGGCAGATTTCGAAATCATTTGAACCTCTGGAATTGAAGCAAATGCTGTTTCAATTTTTTGCCAATCGTTATTTTGAAGTTCAACATTGAGTACATTTTCTGTTTTAAAACCTAAATCAAAGCTTAAGGCATATTTAAATTGAGTATAAGCAATACTGGCGGAAATGATAAAGGCCATTGACAAAGTGAACTGAATTACGATTAAAACTTTCCTCATATTCACTTTTGAAAAAAGCTTAGTTGATCCGGCATTTTTTAATGCTTGTACGGTCTTTAACTTTGATAAAAACATGGCTGGAACAAAGCCTGCTAACAGGCCGACTGCAAGCGCAAATATGAAAAAGTATAAAAAGAGAATTGGGGTAATTTCAAGTTGGAGGCTGCGCTCAATACTTGGATCCAAGCCAAGAAAATGAGGTTTTATAAACATGAAAATTAAGTAGGCAAATACCAATGCTATTACTGATATGATAGTGGCTTCAGTAATGAACTGGTTAAATACTTGTCGCTTTGTGGCACCAACAACTTTGCGTACTCCAACTTCTTTAGCTCTTTTTAATGACCGCGCAATAGAAAGATTAGTGTAATTAAAGCCAGCAGAAAGTAGTACCACTAACGTAAAGCCTGCCAATACCCAAATAACCGCCCCACCTATTGAAACCCCTATATTGTTGGATAAATCAGGGCCAGCCATCATACCGTATAAGGGCTGAAGCTCCGATGTAATTGTTAAATGCTCATACTTCTCACTTTCCTTTTCTCCTAAGGCAAGGAGTTTCTGATTTACATCATTAACATCCGTGTTTGGAGCTAACTTTACATACACATAGTTCATCCACATATTATTCCAAGCGTTATACCAGTTTTCGCCACGTTCACCTTGTCGATTTTGGTTTGTATAGGTAATGTATGAGCCTAGTGCTTGGAAGGTAAAATGCGAATTAAAGGGAGGTTTTTTAATAATACCCGTTACCGTATAAAGGTCTTCTTTACCAAGAATGAATGTTTGGTTCATAGGATCTGTTTCGCCAAATAATTTTTTTGCCGTCTCATCTGTCAGTACAATTGAGTTTGGTTCCGAAAGCATGGTTTCGGGGTTTCCTTGCAGTATTTCGAAAGAGAATACATCGTTAAAACCTTCGGTTGCCCATAGGCCGCTTATGGGTATAATTTTATCATCGAGTTTAGCATCTCCCCCAAAACCTCTTGTCATCAAAACCTGTGACTCTACCCCTGGAATAGACTCCTTGATTCTGTCTGCCATAATAATTGAGGTTGTGGCGAATGGTGTGGGGTCTTCTTGTTGTTCTTGGTAGATGTTGTTTACCCTATAAACTCTATCTCCATCTTTATGAAATTTATCGAAGCTGAAAACTTCGGAAATAAAAGTAATCATGAGGAGGCCAATGGACATGCTAACCGCCAGACCAATGACGTTTATGGCTGAAAAAAGCTTGTTTCTAGCGATGCTTCGCACGGAAGTTTTGAAATAATTTTTGAACATGATAAATGATGTTATGTTGTTGACTATTTTGAATTTCTTGATGGTGTAGGGGCGGAAAAACTTGATTACATCTAAGCAGTAAATTTGTCTTGCTTTCCTCTTTCCTTTGCTAATCGTGTTGCGTTCAAAGTGCTCATACAAATCACCCTGTAGGTCTTCAAGTATTTCAGAACGGCAATACCATTCCAAAAACCTATCGGCCCAGCGTGGAGGTTGATGTGCACTTTTTTTGCTCATATCATTTTTAAATTGAATTCAGGGATTAAGCTCCAGAGCTCATCACGCTGCGATTTGACCTTTTGCAGTGTGGCTTTTCCAGCATGAGTTACTTCAAAGAATCGCTTTCTTCTTCCGCCTCTAGCTTTAGTGGCTTCTCCTAATTGGGAGGTTACAAATCCTTTTTCTTCCAGACGATTAAGAACAGAATGTACAACACCTAATTTGACCTGTCTTTCGGTTATTCTTTCAATCTCATCGCAAATGGCAACGCTATAGGCTTCTGACATAAGACTTGCTATGGTTAGTAAAACCACTTCTTCAAACTCCCCTAGGTTAGTTCCTTTCATAGACTTTTTATTTATTCCTTAAATGTATAAAAAATGAATACAACTTAAATTCTTTTTTTATACAAATGATGAATATATAGCTTCACACTTCATGACGCTACATAAATAGCCTCTTTGCATTGAGTTTTAAAATGAATGGTAGTCAGGTGTAAAATTCATGTAGCCAACTGATGAATCAGCGAGTTAAGCTTTTTGTTGATGGAGTAATCAAACCACGAACTAAAATTTGTTTTATACGTAAAGAAAAAATAAGTTTGTCGTATAAATAGATTGTTATGGATGCCAAGGTGACTTTAAGTTTTGATCAAGAGGTGATTAAGTCGGCAAAAGCTTTTGCTGAGAAGAACAATATTAGTCTGTCTAGACTTACTGAATTTTTATATCGTCAGCTCATTTCTAAAGATTATCAATCCATAGAAAGCTTACCAATTTCCGATTGGGTTAATGCAGTAGCTGAGGGGCAAGCCGAATACTATACTAAGCCAAGAAAAATATCTAAGTCTGACTATTACGAGCGCAAGTAATGGTAAAGGCATTTGTTGACGCGAATGTATTGGTTTCTGCACTCAATAAGGAATATCCACTATTTACTTATTCTGCTCGTGTTCTTTCATTAGCTGAGCGAAATGGATTTGAGCTTTTTACTTCTTCCCTTTGTTTGGCCATTGGATTTTATTTTGCTTCTAAAAAATGTGGGGAAGTTGAAGCTAAGCGTAAAATTCAATTGTTATGCAGTCACCTATCAATTGCGCAAATTGATGAAAATGCAGTGAGGAATGCCTTAAACAATGCTAAGATTAACGATATAGAAGATGGTTTTCAGTATTATGCTGCCGTGGAGGCCGGGTGTAATTGTTTGATTACTGAAAATTTATCGGACTATCACTTTGCTGAAATTCCAGTTTATTCCTCTGAAGTGTTTTTGAAAACCCATGTATTTAACTCTAAATAATAAAAAAAGGCAGCCTTTCGGTTGCCTTTCAGTGTGTTTCTAATTTTTCAGGACTATTAAATGGTCATGATTTCTTGCTCTTTATGAGCCAGTAAATCGTCAAGTTTCTTATTGTATGTATTCGTAAGGTCTTGAACTTTGTCTTCAGCAGTTTTTACCAAGTCCTCAGCCAAACCATCTTTTTGAAGTTTTTTAAGCTCATCATTGGTTTCCTTTCTGGCGCTTCGAATACTGATTTTGCCATCTTCAGTAACGGCTTTAGATTGTTTTACTAAATCGCGTCTTCTTTCTTCTGTAAGCTGCGGAATATTAATAATGATCTGTTCACCGTCATTCTGAGGGTTTAAACCCAAGTCACTATTCATTATTGCCTTTTCAATAGCCGTGGTCATAGATTTCTCCCAAGGCTTTACAAAAAGTGTTCTTGCATCAGGGCTAGTTACCGAAGCTACTTGATTAAGGGGGGTAAGCGATCCGTAATAATCAACCTTAATCACATCAAGCATGCTTGGCATCGCCTTGCCTGCCCTAATCTTTGCTAGTTCTTGTTTTGTGTGGGAGATGGCTTTCTCCATCATCTCCTTGGCGGTATCCAAGTATAATTCCAGTTCTTCCATGATTGTAAATTAGCTTATCAATGTTCCGATATTTTCTTTTCCTTCCATTATGCCTAAGAGGTTGCCACTAGCGTTCATATCAAAAACAATAATCGGCACATTATTTTCTTGACAAAGCGTGAAGGCGGTCATGTCCATAATGTTGTATCCTTCTCTAATGGCTTGTTCAAAAGATAGGTTAGGTATTTTAGTTGCAGAAGAATCTTTTTCTGGGTCTGCGGTATAAACGCCATCTACACGAGTTCCTTTTAAAACAACATCCGCCTCAATTTCAATAGCTCTTAAACTTGCTGTAGAGTCAGTTGTAAAATAAGGGTTTCCTATTCCGGCACCAAAAATAACAATTCTTCCTTTTTCTAAATGCCGAACAGCTCTTCTTCTAATGAAAGGTTCGCAAACCGCTTCCATTTTTATCCCAGACATCAATCTTGTATACAAACCATGATTCTCAAGAGTGCTTTGAATTGCCATCGCATTAATGACGGTGGCCAGCATTCCCATGTAATCACCCTGAACTCTGTCGATGCCTGAAGCTTCAGCCTGAACCCCTCTATATATATTGCCTCCTCCTATAACAATCGCTACTTCAACACCACTTTCGTGCACTTTTTTAATTTCTTCAGCGTATTGATTTATTCGAACTGGGTCAATTCCATATTGTTGATTACCCATTAAGGCTTCTCCACTAAGCTTTAGAAGAATTCTTTTATACTTCATCCGTGTGATTATGTTAAAATTTTATCAGAATTTGATTTTTTTCTACGCTGTCACCTTTACTAACATCAATTGACGCAATAGTTCCAGCGCCCGGAGATTTCAAAACGTTTTCCATTTTCATGGCTTCCAAAATCATGAGTTGATCCCCTTTTTTTACCTCTTGCCCAGTCTCAACTAAAATATCATGTATTAGTCCAGGCATAGGAGCTTTAACATCCTTTATAGTTGAATTACTTAAATTGGTAATTCCCATTTTTTGAAGAAGCTGATCCATTTTATCTTTAACAGATACATTATAAATCTGATTGTTGATTTTTATTTCAACTACCTTGCTTTCTCTTTCATAGCCAATAACCTCGGCATTTAATTTTTTTCCGTCTTTTGTGATCTGAAATTTGTCCTTTGAAGTTTTTGAGATGTTCCAATCAAAATCAGAACCATTTAGAAGTATATTACTGTCTTTGAATTCGACTTCTGCTTCGATGTTTTTCTTAAGACTTACTTTGTACATCAGGCTAAATTAAGAGTAGGGCTCAATTCTGGATACTATAAAATTTAAGCTCCGTTGAGTTTTTTGTTTTAAACCCTGCAAATATAGAGAAGTATTTTGATTAGGAATAAGCAATAGTGGCGTACTTGAAAATCATTGTCAATAAAATAAATGATAACCATAAGTGCCAAAATGGGCTGTTTAAGCGTTGTTTTCAATCTTGAACAAAAACTCTTGATCTTTTTTTGGGATATGTTTGAATAATATAAAAAAGGGTCTAATTTTGCATTCCCTTTCGCTAAAAGCATGGTTGAAACAAGCATTTAGTCGGCAGGAAAACTAGTTGGGGGGATACCAAAGCGGCCAACTGGGACGGACTGTAAATCCGTTGACTTATGTCTTCGAAGGTTCGAATCCTTCTCCCCCCACAATTAATGAGAATTATCAATTTAGAACTCCAAACGGCAAGTTTGTTATTTGGAGTTTGATTGTTGATTCTTTTAAAAGCGGGTGTAGCTCAGTTGGTAGAGCGACAGCCTTCCAAGCTGTAGGTCGCCGGTTCGAACCTGGTCACCCGCTCAAAACTTTGAGTTATAAAGTGCGAAGTTTAATGTTTGTCGAACTGAAAAACTTCGAACGTTAAACTTAGTAAAGCCGATGTAGCTCAGGGGTAGAGTACTTCCTTGGTAAGGAAGGGGTCACGAGTTCAAATCTCGTCATTGGCTCAAGACGCTGAAAAAAAATCAGGTGTCTAAGATTAAATTAAATAATTGAATTTAAATATTAACTAATTTTCAAGTTATGGCTAAAGCAAACTTTGACCGTTCTAAGCCGCACGTTAATATTGGTACTATCGGTCACGTTGACCACGGTAAGACCACATTAACTGCTGCTATTACTAAAGTTTTGGCAGAACAAGGTCTTGCCGAAAACAGAGATTTCTCTTCTATTGATAATGCTCCTGAAGAGAAAGAAAGAGGTATTACTATTAACACTTCTCATGTTGAGTATCAAACTGCTAATCGTCACTATGCACACGTTGACTGTCCAGGTCACGCGGATTATGTGAAGAACATGGTAACTGGTGCTGCTCAAATGGACGGTGCAATTCTTGTTGTAGCTGCGACTGATGGTCCAATGCCACAGACAAGAGAGCACATTCTTTTGGCTCGTCAGGTAGGTGTACCTTCTCTAGTGGTGTTCATGAACAAAGTTGACTTAGTTGACGATGAAGAACTTCTTGAGCTAGTAGAAATGGAAATTAGAGAACTTCTTTCTTTCTATGATTATCCAGGTGATGACATTCCGGTAATCCAAGGTTCTGCTTTGGGTGGTTTGAATGGTGAGCCTGCTTGGGTAGAAAAAATCAATGAGCTTATGGCTGCTGTGGATGATTATATTCCACTTCCAGAGCGTGCTGTTGATAAAGAATTCTTAATGCCTGTTGAAGATGTGTTCTCGATCACTGGTCGTGGTACTGTTGCTACTGGTAGAATTGAAAGAGGTGTTACTAATACTGGAGATCCTGTTGATATCATCGGTATGGGTGCTGAAGGCCTAAAGTCTACAATTACTGGAGTAGAGATGTTCCGTAAGATTTTGGACAGAGGTGAAGCTGGAGATAACGTAGGTCTTCTTTTGAGAGGTATTGAAAAATCTCAAATCAAAAGAGGAATGATTATCTGTAAGCCAGGTTCTGTTAAGCCTCACTCTCACTTCAAAGCTGAAGTATACGTGCTTTCGAAAGAAGAAGGTGGACGTCACACTCCATTCTTTAACAAGTACCGTCCTCAGTTCTATTTAAGAACTACTGACGTAACTGGTGAAATTATGCTTCCTGCTGATATCGAAATGGTAATGCCAGGTGATAACGTAACTATTGAAGTGAACTTGATCAACGCTGTAGCGCTTGAGAAAGGTTTGAGATTTGCGATCAGAGAAGGTGGTAGAACAGTAGGTGCCGGTCAGGTAACTGAAATTCTTGACTAAAAACTTTCTAAGCTTATTAGATATTTCAAACGCGTTTTCGATTTTTCGGAAACGCGTTTGTTTCATATAGTATTTTTATCTACATTTGCAGCCCGTTTTGGGGCTGGATAGTGAAGTTTGAAATGTTGATTCTCTTTTTAAAAACAGATTTTAGTTCTTAAACGAGAGATTAATAAAGAAAGGACTTAATGAGTATACACGGGTGTAGCTCAGCTGGTAGAGCAGTGGTCTCCAAAACCAAAGGTCGTGAGTTCGATTCTTACCACCCGTGCAAATAAGTAAAGTAAAGCCGATGAGTAAACTGAAAACATTTATCGCTGAATCTTATCTCGAAATGAGACATAAGGTGAGCTGGCCTAAATATTCTGAGCTTCAAAGTAGCTCTGTGTTGGTGTTAGTGGCATCTTTAATCTTTGCTCTCTTTATTGGGATCATTGATTTAGGATTTAATAACATCATGGATTGGTTTTACACAATAGGAAGATAATTGATAGAATGGCAGAGCTGAAGTGGTATATGGTTCGGGCCGTGTCTGGTCAAGAAAGGAAATCGAAAGAGTATTTGGAGAATGAAGTGGAACGGGAGCAATTCCAAGACCATATTCCTCAAGTATTAATTCCTTCGGAAAAGGTGTATGAAATGCGTAACGGTAAAAAACGTTCACGCGATAAAAACATGTTTCCGGGCTATATCATGGTTCAGGCAGATCTTACTAATGGTGAGGTCATTCACATGATTAAAAATATTCCTGGTATCATAGGGTTCTTAGGTCAAAAGGGGGGGGATGCTTCCAACACTCCTCCTGTTCCGTTACGACAGATTGAAGTCGACCGTATTTTAGGTAAGGTTGAGGAAATCGATGAATTTGACGAACACATTGATACACCATATATAGTTGGAGAGTCCATTAAAGTAATGGATGGGCCTTTCAGTGGGTTTACAGGTACAATTGAGGAGGTTTTTGAGGAGAGAAGAAAACTTAATGTTATGGTTAAGATTTTCGGCCGAAATACCCCTGTTGAATTAAGTTACATGCAAGTCGAAAAACAAGATTAAAGATGGCTAAGGAAATATCTGGTTATCTGAAGTTGCAAGTTAAGGGAGGTCAAGCAAACCCTTCCCCTCCGGTTGGTCCTGCTTTAGGTTCGAAAGGACTTAACATCATGGAGTTTTGCAAGCAATTCAACGGACGTTCTCAGGACAAAATGGGACAGGTATTACCTGTATTAATTACCATTTATTCTGATAAGTCTTTTGATTTTGTTATCAAAACACCACCAGCACCGGTAATGTTAATGGAAGCATCGAAAATCAAGAAAGGTTCTAATGAATCAAATCGAGTAAAAGTCGGTTCGGTTACATGGGCTCAAGTGAAAGAGATTGCTGAAGTTAAGATGACGGATTTGAATGCTTTTACAGTTGAATCTGCTATGAAAATGGTAGCTGGTACTGCACGAAGCATGGGCATTAGAGTGACCGGTAAAGCACCTTGGGAAAACTAAAGATTTGTTGAAATGGCAAAGTTGACAAAAAAGCAAAAAGAAGCTTTAAGTAAATATGATCCACAAAAAGATTATTCTTTGACGGATGCATCATCAATTGTAAAGGAGATTTCCAATGCAAATTTCGATGCTTCTGTTGATATTGATATTCGTTTAGGAGTGGATCCGCGCAAGGCAGACCAGATGGTTAGAGGAGTGGTAGCACTTCCTCATGGTACTGGAAAAGAGGTGAGAGTATTGGTATTGTGTTCTCCTGACAAAGAGCAGGAAGCTAGAGATGCTGGTGCAGATCACGTTGGGTTAGATGACTACATCGCTAAAATTGAAGGTGGATGGACTGACATTGATGTCATTATCACTATGCCAACAGTTATGGCAAAAGTAGGTCGTTTAGGTCGAGTTCTAGGACCAAGAGGTTTGATGCCAAACCCAAAATCTGGTACAGTTACTTTGGAAGTTGGAAAAGCAGTGGAAGAAGTTAAGGGAGGTAAAATCGATTTCAAAGTCGATAAGTTTGGTATTATTCATACTAGTATTGGAAAAGCATCTTTCTCAGCAGAGAAGATCATTGAAAATGCAACTGAAGTAATTCAAACCATCTCAAGATTGAAACCTGCATCGGCAAAAGGTACTTATTTTAAAAGTATCAACTTGTCTTCGACTCAAAGTCCAGGTATTAAAATTGATAAAAACTCCATTTCGGGCATATAAACATGACTAGAGCAGAAAAAGGCGTATTAATTGAAGAATTGTTTCAGAAATTTTCTGTTAACAACAATTTCTACATAACTGATGCTTCCGGAATGTCGGTTGCACAAACCACGGCACTTAGAAGACTATGCTTTGAAAAGGGTATAGAGTATAGAGTGTTTAAAAATACTTTGATTCAGAAAGCTTTGGAAAAAATGGATGCAGATTACGCTCCATTTGATGAAAAAGTTTTGAAAGGTTTCTCAGGAATTATGTTCTCAGGAGAGGATGCAAATTCACCTGCAAAATTGATCAAAGAATTTAGAAAAAAATCAGGTTTAAAATCTCCAATGTTGAAAGGTGCTTCCATCGATACCGATCTTTTCATTGGGGAGGAGAATTTAGATATGTTGAGCAGTCTTAAGTCTAAGGCTGAACTTATCGGAGAGGTGATAGGATTGTTACAATCACCAGCTAAGAATGTTATTTCAGGCCTTAAAGGTGCTGGTGGCAAATTGGCAGGAATTCTTCAGACATTATCTGAGCGTGAAAATTAGTAATTAATCAAGATTTAGAATTTAATAAACAAAATCAAAAATGGCAGATTTAAAAGATTTCGCAGAGCAGTTGGTAAACTTAACTGTAAAGGAAGTTAACGAATTAGCTGATATCCTTAAAAACGAATACGGTATTGAGCCTGCTGCTGCAGCGGTAGCAGTTGCTGCTGGTCCTGCTGGTGGTGATGGTGAAGGTGCTGCTGAAGAAAAGTCGGCTTTTGACGTAGTGTTGACTGCTGCTGGTGCTTCAAAGCTAGCCGTTGTTAAACTAGTTAAAGAATTGACTGGTTTAGGATTGAAAGAAGCTAAAGAAATCGTAGACAGCGCTCCTAAAGCAATTAAAGAAGGTGTAGCTAAAGACGAAGCTGAAGCACTTAAAAAGCAGCTTGAAGAAGCTGGTGCTGAAGTAGAGCTGAAGTAATTTGACTGGCCATAGCTAACTATGGCAAAGGAACAGGCCCTGATCCCTTCCCGAATTTCGGGATCGGTATCATGGGTCTTTTCCTGTTTGTATACAGTAAAGAGGTTTTTCTCTACAAGCCTTTGTACGCTTTAAGTGCAAAAATTATTCTTGGTTTAAACTAAAATATTACGGCCTTGGCTAACGCAATTCAAACAGAAAGAATAAGTTTTTCTTCAATTAAATCAGTTCTTGATTATCCTGATTTTCTTGACATACAAGTGAAGTCTTTCGAAGATTTTTTTCAGCTTGAAACTCCTGCTGAAAAAAGGACTCAAGATGGCCTTTTCAAAGTATTTTCAGAAAATTTCCCCATTTCTGATTCACGAGATAACTTTGTATTAGAGTTCATTGATTACTTGGTTGACCCTCCAAAATACTCTGTTGAAGAGTGTATCGATAGAGGACTTACCTATTCAGTTCCATTAAAAGCAAAGCTTCGTCTGACATGTAATGATGCAGATCATGAAGATTTTGAAACCATCGAACAAGAAGTATTCTTAGGGAATATTCCTTACATGACTGTAAAGGGCTCGTTCGTGGTAAATGGTGCTGAAAGAGTAATTGTTTCTCAATTACATAGATCTCCTGGTGTGTTCTTTGCACAGAGCAAACATACTAACGGTACCGCTTTATATTCTGCCAGAATTATTCCTTTTAAAGGTTCTTGGATTGAATTTGCGACAGACGTTAACAGCGTAATGTACGCTTACATTGACCGTAAGAAGAAGTTTCCAGTAACCACGCTTTTAAGAGCCATCGGTTACGGAACAGATAAAGATATTCTTGACCTATTCGGCTTGTCTGAAGAGGTTAAAGCCAATAAAGCCCAGCTTAAGAAGGGTGTAGGCAGAAAACTTGCAGCAAGAGTTCTTAAGACATGGATAGAAGATTTCGTAGATGAAGATACTGGAGAAGTAGTATCTATCGATAGAAACGAAGTGTTATTAGAGCGTGACTCTGTTTTAAGCGAGGAAGATGTAGAAATGATCCTTGAGTCTGGTGTTGATTCTATCATTCTTCATAGAGAAGACATCAACATTGCAGATTACACTATTATTTATAATACACTATCTAAAGATAACTCCAACTCTGAGAAAGAGGCTGTAGAGCAAATCTATCGTCAGTTGAGAAATACTGAAGCGCCAGATGAGCAAACTGCAAGAGATATTATCCAAAGCCTTTTCTTCTCAGATAAGAGATATGATCTTGGAGAAGTAGGTAGATACAGAATTAATAAGAAACTCGGCTTAGATATCTCTTTTGATAAGAGAGTATTAACAACTCAGGATATTATTTCAATTGTGAAATATTTGATCGGGTTGATTAACTCTAAAGCTGTAGTGGATGATATTGACCACTTATCTAACAGAAGAGTTAGAACAGTAGGTGAGCAATTATACGCTCAGTTTGGTGTTGGTTTGGCTAGAATGGCCAGAACGATCAAAGAAAGAATGAATGTTCGTGATAATGAGGACTTCAAACCTGTGGATCTTATTAACGCAAGAACACTTTCTTCTGTGATTAACTCGTTCTTCGGAACAAACCAACTTTCTCAGTTTATGGATCAAACCAATCCATTGGCAGAGATTACTCACAAAAGAAGATTGTCAGCCTTAGGACCAGGTGGTCTTTCAAGAGAAAGAGCAGGTTTTGAGGTTCGAGATGTTCACTATACTCACTACGGACGTCTTTGTACAATTGAAACTCCAGAGGGACCAAACATTGGTTTGATTTCATCTCTATGTGTTCATGCTAAGATTAACAGCATGGGATTCATTGAGACTCCATATAGAAAAGTAAAAGAAAGTAAAGTAAACATGTCTGAAGATGTGGTTTACCTTACTGCTGAAGAAGAAGATACCCACAACATTGCACAGGCCAATGCGCCTTTGGATGATAAGGGTACTTTCGTAAACGACAGAGTAAAAGCAAGATTTGAAGGAGATTTCCCTGTAGTAGAGCCGAATGAGCTTACTTATATGGATGTAGCTCCTAACCAAATTGTATCTGTTGCAGCTTCATTGATTCCTTTCCTTGAGCACGATGATGCAAACAGGGCATTGATGGGATCGAACATGCAGCGTCAAGCAGTGCCTTTATTGAAACCAGAAGCTCCAATCGTGGGAACTGGTTTGGAAGGTAGAGCAGCGAGAGATTCTAGAATGCTAGTAATAGCTGAAGGAACGGGAGTTGTACACTATGTTGATGCTGAAAAAATTATTATAAAGTACGAACAAAGTGCTGAGGATGAGTTAGTGAACTTCTACAATGAGTACAAAACGTACAAATTAATTAAGTTCAGAAGAACCAACCAAGACACTTCTATCAACCTTACACCAATCGTATTGAAAGGTGACAAGGTTGTGAAGGGACAAGTACTTTGTGAGGGATATTCCACCCAAAATGGAGAGTTAGCCTTAGGTAAAAACCTAAGAGTAGCCTACATGCCTTGGCAAGGATATAACTTCGAGGATGCGATTGTAATTTCAGAGAGAGTAGTTAGAGATGACGTGTTCACCTCAATTCATATCGATGAATACGAACTTGAAGTAAGAGATACAAAAAGAGGTGAAGAAGAATTAACTTCTGAGATTCCGAACGTAAGTGAGGAAGCAGTGAAAAACCTTGATGAGAATGGTATCATCAGAGTAGGAGCTGAAATCAAAGAAGGTGATATTCTGATTGGTAAAATTACCCCTAAAGGTGAAACTGACCCAACTCCAGAAGAAAAGCTTTTAAGAGCCATCTTCGGAGATAAAGCTGGTGATGTGAAAGATGCATCATTGAAAGCATCTCCTTCGCTTCAA
This sequence comes from Roseivirga seohaensis subsp. aquiponti, assembly GCF_001267955.1. Lineage (NCBI taxonomy): Bacteria > Pseudomonadati > Bacteroidota > Cytophagia > Cytophagales > Roseivirgaceae > Roseivirga > Roseivirga seohaensis. Next base: position 235,772 of record NZ_JSVA01000007.1, on the reverse strand, counting down.
GGTGTGGTTATTGACACTAAGTTGTTCTCAAGACCTAAAAAAGATAAAGACCTTAGAGCAAAATCAAAGAAAGAGGTTGAAGCATTGAAAGCTCAGTACAGCAAAGATTTGACTGCGGTGAGAAATGAAATGATTGACAAAATCTTCTCTTTGCTACAAGGAAAAACTTCTCAAGGAGTAAAACATAAATTTGGTGATGAAGTCATTTCGAAAGGAGTGAAATTCAACAAAACCAATATTACAGAAAACATCTTCCCTGAGAAAAACATATACAGAGACGAAAGTAACTACAACGTTCAGGAAGAAGTTAACTTAATTTCTGACTTGAACCTTGATAACTGGACTACTGACGATAAGACTAACCAGATTATCGTTCGTATGGTTAAAAATTACCAACTGAAAAGAAACGAAATTGCGGGCGAATTCAAACGTAAGCGTTTCACAATCGAAGTAGGTGATGAATTGCCAACAGGTATCGTGCAATTGGCCAAAGTTTATATTGCTAAAAAGCGTAAGCTTAAAGTAGGTGATAAAATGGCGGGTCGTCACGGTAACAAGGGTGTTGTAGCCAGAATTGTTAGAGAAGAAGATATGCCATTCCTAGAAGATGGAACTCCAATGGATATTGTATTGAATCCACTTGGTGTACCTTCGAGGATGAACATTGGTCAGATATACGAAACCGTATTGGCATGGGCTGGATTAGAGTTGGGTAGAAAATATGCTACTCCAATTTTTGACGGTGCTACTATGGAAGAAGTTCAAGCTGAATTGGCTGAGGCTGGATTGCCAGATGCTGGTCGTGCTTATCTATATGATGGTTTGTCTGGTGTTAAATTTGACCAGCCTGTTACAGTAGGTATTGCATACATGCTGAAACTAGGTCACTTGGTTGATGATAAAATGCACGCGCGTTCTATCGGACCTTACTCTCTCATTACTCAGCAGCCATTGGGTGGTAAAGCCCAGTTTGGTGGTCAGCGTTTTGGTGAGATGGAGGTTTGGGCTCTTGAGGCCTTTGGCGCATCTCATGTGTTGCAGGAAATTCTAACGGTAAAATCCGATGACGTGATTGGTAGAGCGAAAGCCTACGAAGCCATCGTGAAAGGTGAGAATATTCCTAAACCAAATATTCCTGAATCATTCAACGTATTGGTTCACGAACTAAGAGGTTTGGCACTTGAAATTACACTTGACTAATTCTTAAACAGGCTTCGGCCAATAAATTAGAATACAAAAGCTATGGCATTTAAAAAGAATAGAAAACTTAACAATGACTTTGATAAAGTCACTATCAGCTTAGCTTCTCCGGAATCAATCCTTGAGAGTTCTCATGGTGAGGTTACTCAACCGGAAACGATAAACTATAGAACATACAAACCAGAAATGGGCGGTTTATTCTGTGAAAGAATATTCGGACCTGTTAAGGATTGGGAATGTCATTGTGGGAAATATAAAAGAATCAGATATAAAGGTATTATCTGCGATAGATGTGGTGTTGAAGTTACCGAGAAAAAGGTAAGAAGAGAACGCATGGGGCATATCGAATTGGTAGTGCCTGTAGCTCATATCTGGTACTTCAAATCATTGCCTAACAAGATTGGTTACCTTCTAGGTCTTCCTACCAAAAAACTTGATCAGATTATTTACTACGAGCGTTATGTAGTAATTCAAGCTGGTATGAAAGAAGAGGACGGAATCGCCTACATGGATTTCTTGACTGAAGATGAATATCTAGACATTCTAGATAAACTTCCAAGAGAGAACCAAATGTTAGATGATGAAGACCCTCAGAAATTCATCGCTAAAATGGGAGCGGATGCATTAGAGATGCTTTTGGCAAGAATTGATCTTGACGAACTTTCTTATGCACTTCGTCACCAAGCAGCAACAGATACTTCTCAACAAAGAAAAGCAGAAGCTTTAAAAAGGTTGAAAGTTGTTGAAGCTTTCCGTGATGCAAGAACAAGAATAGAGAACCGTCCAGAGTGGATGATCATTAAAATGGTTCCTGTAATTCCACCAGAATTACGTCCATTGGTGCCATTGGATGGCGGGCGTTTCGCAACTTCAGATTTGAATGATCTTTACAGAAGGGTAATTATTAGAAATAACCGTCTTAAGAGATTAATTGATATTAAAGCACCAGAGGTAATCCTTCGTAACGAAAAAAGGATGCTTCAGGAAGCAGTAGATTCTCTTTTCGATAACTCGAGAAAAGTAAATGCTGTACGTTCAGATGGTAATAGAGCTTTGAAATCTTTGAGTGATATGCTTAAAGGTAAGCAAGGTCGTTTCCGTCAGAACTTGCTAGGAAAAAGGGTGGATTACTCAGGTCGTTCTGTAATTGTAGTAGGACCAGAGTTGAAGCTTCACGAATGCGGTTTGCCAAAGAATATGGCTGCCGAGCTTTTCAAACCATTCATTATCAGAAAACTGATTGAAAGAGGTATTGTTAAGACAGTGAAGTCTGCCAAAAAAATAGTGGATCGTAAAGACCCTGTGGTTTGGGATATCCTTGAAAACGTATTGAAAGGACACCCTGTATTGCTTAACCGTGCCCCTACATTGCACAGGTTGGGTATCCAGGCTTTCCAACCAAAGTTAATTGAAGGAAAAGCAATTCAATTGCACCCATTAGTATGTACAGCATTTAACGCTGACTTTGACGGTGACCAAATGGCTGTTCACGTACCACTAGGGCACGAAGCAGTTTTGGAAGCCTCAACACTAATGCTTTCTTCACACAACATTCTTAACCCAGCCAACGGAGCTCCGGTAACTGTACCTTCTCAAGACATGGTTTTGGGTCTGTATTATGTAACCAAAGGCAGAAGATCTACTGAAGATTTTAAAGTAGATGGTGAAGGAATGCGTTTCTATAGTGCCGAAGAGGTGATTATAGCAATGAACGAAGGTAAAGTTTCTAAGCATGCTTACATTTATGTTAAAACGAAAGTAAGAGAAGGTGATGCTTTAGTTGATAAAGTAATCGAAACTGTTGCCGGTCGTATTCTATTTAACCAAGCCGTACCTGCTGAAGTAGGATATGTAAATGAGTTATTGACGAAGAAGAAACTTCAGAAAATTATTGCTAATGTATTTGCCATCTCTGGTGTAGCTAGAACGGCTCAGTTCCTTGATGATATCAAAGAACTAGGTTTCCAAATGGCATACAAAGGCGGTCTATCAATGGGATTGAATGATATTCACATTCCAGAACATAAAGAAGAATTGGTATCAGGAGCCAAAGAGGAAGTTGATGCTGTATGGCAAAACTACCTTATGGGTCTGATTACTGATAACGAACGTTACAACCAAGTTATCGACATCTGGACAAGGGTTAACACTAAGTTGACCAATGACTTGATGAACGAGATGGAAGAGGATAATCAAGGTTTCAACTCTATTTATATGATGATGCACTCTGGAGCCAGGGGTTCAAGAGAGCAAATTCGTCAGCTAGGTGGAATGAGAGGCTTGATGGCGAAACCACAAAAGAACCTTGCGGGGTCTGTGGGAGCCATTATCGAAAACCCAATTCTATCTAACTTTAAAGAAGGGCTAGATGTACTTGAGTACTTTATCTCTACTCACGGTGCTCGTAAAGGTTTGGCCGATACAGCCCTTAAAACTGCCGATGCTGGTTACTTGACTAGACGTTTGGTAGATGTTGCTCAAGATGCTGTTGTTAACGAAGAAGACTGTGGAACTTTAAGAGGTTTAACAGTATCTGCTTTGAAAGACAACGAAGATGTAGTTGAATCTTTATCTGAGAGAATTTTAGGTAGAGTTTCTGTACACGATATTTTCGATCCAATCTCTGAGGAACTGATAATTTCAGCCGGAGAAGAGTTCACGGAAGAAATTGCAGCTCGTATTGATGAAACTGCGATTGATGAAGTAGAGATAAGATCGGTGTTGACTTGTGAAACCAAGCGCGGAATTTGTGCCAAATGTTACGGTAGAAACTTATCTACCTCTAATATGGTCGAAAAAGGCGAGGCTGTTGGTGTAATTGCAGCACAGTCGATTGGTGAGCCAGGAACGCAGCTTACTTTGAGAACGTTCCACGTTGGGGGTACAGCTTCTAACATTGCAGTTGATGCAACAGTTAAGGCCAAGTTTGAAGGTGTAATTAAGTTCGAAGAACTTAGATCACTTCCAACTACCGACAACGATGGTAATAAAATAGAAATGGTAATGGGACGTACTGGAGAAATTCAGATCGTTGACCCTAAGTCTAATAAAGTATTGATCTCTAACCACGTACCTTACGGAGCAACTCTTGATGTTAAAGAAGGAGATAAGGTTGAAAAAGGACAACAACTTTGTAAGTGGGATCCATATAACGCTGTAATTCTTTCAGAATTCGATGGTAAAGTAGAATTCGATGCCATAGAAGAAGGTGTTACATATAAAGAAGAGTTTGATGAGCAAACAGGCCACAGAGAAAAAGTTATCACTGACACCAGAGATAAAACTAAAAACCCTGCGGTTATTGTAAACTCTAAAAACGATACTAAAGCTTATAACATTCCAGTAGGAGCTCACTTAGCTGTTGAAGCAGGTGATAAAGTTAAAGTGGGTCAACCACTTGCTAAAATCCCTAGAACAATGGGTAAATCTCGAGATATTACTGGAGGTCTTCCAAGAGTAACGGAATTGTTTGAAGCTAGAAACCCATCTAACCCAGCAGTAGTGTCAGAAATTGACGGTGTTGTTACTTACGGTGGAATTAAGAGAGGTAACCGAGAAATCTTCATCGAATCTAAAGATGGTGTGAAGAAGAAATACATGGTGCCATTGTCTAAGCACATTCTTGTACAAGACAATGACTTTGTAAGAGCAGGTTATTCTTTATCTGATGGTGCTATTACTCCAAATGACATTTTGAATATTCAAGGCCCAACTGCGGTTCAAGAATATTTAGTAAATGAAATTCAGGAAGTATACCGACTACAAGGTGTGAAAATCAATGATAAGCACATCGAAGTAATCGTGAAGCAAATGATGCAGAAGGTAGAAATCATGGATGCTGGTGATACTAGCTTCCTTCCAGGTCAAGTGGTTGATAAATTCCTCTTTAGAGAAGAGAACGATGCAATGCTTGATATGAAAGTGGTTTCAGATGCAGGTGACTCTACAAACCTAAAACCAGGTCAGATTGTTACTCCTCGTCAATTAAGAGATGAAAACTCTTCGTTGAGAAGAAAAGACATGAAGCTTGTAGAAGTTAGAGATGCACAACCAGCAGTTTCACAACCGAAACTTCAAGGTATCACGCAAGCTTCATTAGGAACTGAAAGTTTCATTTCTGCAGCGTCATTCCAAGAAACAACTAAAGTGCTAAGTGAAGCCTCAATTAGAGGTAAAGCAGATCATTTGAAAGGTTTGAAGGAAAACGTAATCGTGGGTCACTTGATTCCAGCAGGTACAGGTTTGAGAGAATACGAAGACCTTATCGTAGGAAACAAAGAAGCTTACGAAAGATTGCAAGCAGCGAAAGCCGCCTACAATAGATCAGAATCAGAAGAACAAGAAGTAGAGTACTAAGCCATGGCTGAGGATAAAAATCAAAAAAATCAGAACCAAATCAATATTGAGCTTTCCGAAGAAATTGCGGAAGGTCAATATGTGAACTTGGCTATGATCGCACATTCAAACAGTGAATTTGTGATTGATTTTATCAAAATGATGCCAGGCGTACCAAAGGCGAAAGTAAAATCGAGAATTATCATTACGCCAGAGCATGCCAAAAGGCTACTGATGGCATTAAAGGATAATATCGATAAATTCGAAAGTCATTTTGGTACCATTACCCAGTCCGATGAAGCTCCAAAATTCCCAATGAATTTCGGAGGAACAATAGGAGAGGCTTAATGGGCTCGTACTTATAAATATTTTTAGAAAGCCCCTTTCGAAAGATTGGGGCTTTTTAGGTGTAAAAATGGTAGAAAGGAGCGGTTCTAAAATCATCTTTTAGACGTTCTGAAACAGGATTAGCAAGAAGGGTTTTATGGTGGAAGTAAGGAAGTTACATGTTTGATTTATTTAATCTGATGTGTTTGTTCTGAAAACTTCTTTTGTTACCTTTGCAGTCCTAAATTTGTACATAGGGAAATAAAATCTAAAAAATAACTGTAAATGCCTACTATACAACAATTAGTAAGAAAGGGCAGAAAGAAATTGACTTCTAAGTCAAAATCTCCTGCTCTGGATAGCTGCCCGCAAAGAAGAGGGGTTTGTACAAGGGTTTACACTACTACGCCTAAGAAGCCAAACTCAGCTATGAGAAAAGTAGCCAGAGTAAGGTTGACTAACGGTAAGGAGGTAAACGCGTACATCCCAGGTGAAGGTCACAATCTTCAAGAACACTCAATCGTATTGATTAGAGGAGGAAGAGTAAAAGATCTTCCAGGTGTAAGATACCACATCATTAGAGGTGCATTAGATACCGCTGGTGTTAATGGTCGTACGCAACGTAGATCAAAATATGGCGCAAAACGCCCTAAAGCAGCTAAAAAATAGAATTTTTATAAAATGAGAAAAGCTAAACCAAAGAAGAGATATATTCTTCCTGATCCTAAGTTCCATGATACTTTGGTGACAAAGTTTGTGAACTACTTAATGGTAGATGGGAAGAAGAGTATTGCCTACAACATTTTCTATGATGCGATCGAGATCGTTGAAAAGAAAAGTGGTGAGAATGGTCTTGAGACTTGGAAGAAAGCATTGAGTAACATCATGCCTTCAGTCGAAGTAAAAAGCCGTAGAGTAGGCGGAGCAACATTTCAGGTACCAACTGAAGTGAGGCCGGCTAGAAAAACTTCACTGGGGATCAAGTGGATGATTTCTTTTTCTAGAAAAAGAGGTGAGAAGACAATGAGGGACCGATTGGCTGCCGAAATTCTTGCTGCATCAAAAGGAGAAGGAGCTGCCGTGAAGAAAAAGGACGACACTCATAGAATGGCCGATGCAAACAAGGCATTCTCTCACTTTAGATTTTAATTCCTAGATAGAAATGGCAAGAGATTTAAGATTAACAAGAAATATAGGTATCGCAGCCCACATTGATGCGGGTAAAACAACGACTACCGAAAGAGTTTTGTACTACACTGGTGTTTCTCACAAACTTGGTGAGGTTCATGATGGTGCGGCTACAATGGACTGGATGGAGCAAGAGCAAGAAAGAGGGATTACAATTACCTCTGCTGCAACTACTGTATTCTGGCCTTACAAAGACGAACAATACCATATCAACATTATTGATACTCCTGGTCACGTAGATTTTACTGTAGAGGTAAACCGTTCGCTAAGAGTTCTTGATGGATTGGTGTTTTTGTTTTCTGCTGTTGATGGTGTTGAGCCACAATCAGAAACCAACTGGAGACTTGCGGACAACTATAAGGTTGCTCGTTTAGGCTTCGTAAACAAAATGGACAGGTCTGGTGCTGACTTCTTGAACGTGTGTAAGCAAGTGAAAGAAATGTTAGGAACTAAAGCTGTTCCACTTCAATTACCTATCGGAGCTGAAGATACCTTTAAAGGTGTTGTTGACTTGGTAGAGAATAAGGCCATTGTTTGGAACGAAGAAGATATGGGGATGACCTATAACGAAATCGAAATTCCGGCTGACATGGTTGATGAAGTAGCTGAATATAGAGAACATCTATTAGAGGCTGTTGCGGAGTATGACGAATCACTATTAGAAAAGTATTTCGAAGATCCAGAGTCAATCTCTAGAGAAGAGATTATCAAAGCTTTAAGAGCTGCAACTATAGATTTAGCTTTTGTTCCAATGTTGTGTGGTTCTGCCTTTAAAAATAAAGGTGTTCAGTCAATGTTGAACTATGTTATGGAATTGCTTCCATCTCCTCTTGATAGAGAAAGTGTTGAGGGAATTGATCCTGATACTGAAGAGCCTACGTTTAGAAAGCCATCTGCATCAGAGCCATTCACAGCTCTAGCATTTAAGATCGCTACTGACCCATTTGTAGGTCGTTTGTGTTTTGTTAGATCATATGCAGGTATGCTAGATTCAGGTTCTTATGTATTCAATACAAGAACTGGTAAGAAAGAGCGTATCTCTAGAATCTTCCAAATGCATGCGAACAAACAAAACGCTATTGATCAGCTTCATGCTGGAGATATCGCTGCGGTTGTAGGATTTAAGGATATTAAAACTGGAGATACTCTTTGTGACGAGAAACATAAAATTGTTCTTGAATCAATGGATTTCCCTGAGCCAGTAATTGGTTACGCTATTGAGCCAAAAACTCAGGCTGATGTAGATAAGCTAGGTATGGCAATTGCCAAGCTAGTAGAAGAAGATCCTACATTGACAGTAAACACTGACGAAGAAACTGGTCAAACGATTCTTAGAGGTATGGGTGAGCTTCACCTTGATATCATCATGGATCGTATGAGAAGAGAATTCAAAGTGGAAGTGAATCAAGGAGCACCTCAGGTGGCTTATAAAGAAGCACTTACGAAGTCAGTTGAACACAAAGAGGTTTATAAGAAACAGTCTGGTGGTAGAGGTAAATTTGCCGATATCTCTTTCGAAATTGGCCCAAAGGATGAAGATTTCGTAGGAAAAGGACTTCAATTTGTGAATCAAATCGTTGGTGGTGTAATTCCAAAAGAATTCATCCCAGCTATTGAAAAAGGATTTGCTTCAGCTATGAAGAACGGGCCTTTGGCAGGTTACCCTGTTGAAGACATGAAAGTTAGATTGTTCCACGGATCATTCCACGATGTGGATTCGGATGCGCTTTCTTTCGAACTTGCAGCTAGAATGGGCTTTAAGGCTGCTGGTAAGCAAGCCGGTCCAAAATTGCTAGAGCCAATTATGTCGGTAGATGTAGTTACTCCTGATGAATATACTGGTTCAATTACTGGTGATTTGAATAGGAGAAGAGGTATTATGAAAGGTATGGATACAAAAGGAACTTCTACAGTTGTTAGAGCCAGCGTTCCTTTGTCAGAACTTTTCGGTTACGTTACAGATTTGAGAACAATGTCTTCTGGTCGTGCTACGGCTGCTCTGACTTTCTCTCACTATGACGTAGTACCTAATGGCATTGCAGACGAAGTGATCAAAAAATCCAAAGGAGAATAATCTGTAAATTTTAGAATAATGACACAGAAGATAAGAATCAAATTAAAGTCATACGATCACAACTTGGTGGATAAGTCATCAGAGAAAATCGTAAGAGCTGTGAAAACTACTGGAGCTATTGTTAGCGGTCCAATTCCGTTACCAACAGTAAAAGAGAAATTTACAGTATTGAAATCTCCACACGTAAACAAAAAAGCGCGTGAGCAATTTCAACTTTGTACTTACAAGCGATTGGTAGATATTTATTCTAGCAGTGCTAAAACTGTAGATGCCCTTATGAAGCTTGAGCTTCCTAGTGGTGTTGACGTTGAAATCAAAGTATAAGTACTTTTTTAGATACAGAATATAAGAGGCTGGTCTTAATGGCTAGCCTCTTTTTTATGCGAAGAGAGCAAGCCATTACTAACGGCTTGAATTTGAGAGAATTTATTATAGAAATTTCAAATCTAGAGTTTGTAGCAGAAAATTAATTCTCTATCTTTGCAATCCGTTTCACGGGAGCCTCGGATTTGTGGGGTTCTAAATGAATTAATAAGATGTCTGGAATAATCGGAAAAAAAATCGGAATGACTAGCATTTATAGTGCCGATGGACGTAGTGTCGCATGCACGGTGATAGAGGCTGGTCCTTGCGTAGTAACGCAAGTAAAAAATGAGGGAACAGACGGGTATACAGCTGTACAGCTTGCTTTTGGAGAGCGTAAGGAGAAAAATACTCCTAAGGCTTTAAAGGGTCATTTCGCTAAAGCGAATACTACTCCAAAGAAAGATGTTGTTGAGTTCCGAAATTTTCGCGAAGAATTTGAAGGTCAGGTGGCTTTAGGTAACGAAATCGTTGTAGGCGATGTCTTCAAAGAAGGTGATTTCGTTGATGCTGTTGGTACTTCAAAAGGTAAAGGTTTTCAAGGTGTTGTAAAAAGACACGGATTTGGTGGAGTTGGACAAGCAACGCACGGTCAGCACAACAGATTGAGAGCACCTGGTTCCGTTGGTGGAGCTTCTTATCCTGCAAGAGTATTTAAAGGTACTCGTATGGCTGGAAGAACTGGTGGAGATAGAGTGACAGTAATCAACCTGCGCGTAATGAAAGTGGTACCAGAAAAGAATCTGATTGTAATCAGTGGTTCTATTCCTGGTGCGAAAAATTCAACCGTAATCCTAGAGAAATAAGAAGATGGAGATTGCAGTACTAAAAAATAGTGGCGAAGACACTGGAAGAAAAGTAACGCTTTCAGGCGACATCTTCGGTATTGAACCGAATGATCACGCAATTTACTTAGACGTAAAGCAGTACTTGGCTAACCAAAGACAAGGAACACATAAGTCGAAGCAGAGAGCCGAGATTGCAGGTTCTACCAGAAAAATTAAAAAGCAAAAAGGTACAGGAACAGCGAGAGCTGGTAGTATTAAATCACCAGTATTTAGAGGCGGTGGTAGAGTATTCGGTCCTGAGCCAAGAGATTATCACTTCAAGTTGAATAAAAAGCTTAAAGTTTTAGCTCGTAAATCTGCTTTAGCATACAAGGCGAAAGATAATAATCTTTTGATTTTGGAAGACTTTACTTTCGATGCTCCTAAAACAAAAGAGTACAAAAAGATGATTGACGGTTTGTCATTATCTGGTAAGAAAACTCTTGTGGTTGTAGGTGAACATGATACTAATGTTCTTTTGTCTGGAAGGAATATCCAGAATACTAAAGTAATCACGGCAAGTGCATTGAATACTTATGATGTGCTGAATGCTGAAAGCTTGCTTTTGAGTGAAAGCTCAGTTGAAATAATCGAAAACTTATTGAAGTAACAGAAAATGAGTGTTCTTAAAAAACCTTTAGTTACCGAAAAAGTATCGGCCTTGAACGAAAAAGGCAAGTACGGATTTGTTGTAGACTACAAAGCCAACAAAATAGAAATCAAAGTGGCTGTTGAGCAAATGTACGGTGTAACCGTGGAAGATGTTAACACCATGAGATATAGTGGTAAGACCAAATCTAGAATGACAAAGTCTAGAGTAGTACAAGGTCAAACCAGCGCATTCAAAAAAGCAATTGTAACAGTTGCTGAGGGTGATGTTATTGATTTTTATAGCGGCATTTAAATAGATAATAATGGGCGTTAGAAAACTAAGACCAATGACTCCAGGAACCAGACATAGAATGGCTCCTGACTTTGCAGAAGTAACTGTTAAAAAGAGTGCTCCTGAGAAATCGTTGACCGTACCTTCTAAGAGATCTGGTGGACGTAATAATACTGGTAAAATGACCATGCGCTACATGGGTGGTGGTCATAAGCAAAAAATCAGAATTGTTGATTTCAAGAGAGAAAAATTTGATGTACCTGCCACGGTAAAATCAATTGAATATGATCCAACACGTTCAGCAAGAATTGCATTGTTGTTTTACGCTGATGGAGAGAAAAGATATATCATTGCCCCTAAAGGCTTAGAAGTAGGTCAGGTTGTAGTGTCTGGTGAAGGTGTTGCACCTGAAGTAGGTAATGCAATGCCTCTTTCTAAAATCCCAATGGGTACAATTATTCACAATATTGAATTGAAGCCAGGAAAAGGAGCTTCAATGTCGAGAAGTGCTGGGGCTTATGCTCAGATTGTAGCCCGTGAAGGAAAATACGCTACCCTCAAATTACCTTCTGGTGAAATGAGAAACGTTCTTTCTGCTTGTATGGCAACTATTGGTGCTGTAGGAAATGCAGAGCATATGAATGTTGTGCTTGGTAAAGCTGGTAGAACAAGATGGTTAGGAAGAAGACCAAGAGTAAGGGGTGTAGTAATGAACCCAGTTGATCACCCGATGGGTGGTGGTGAAGGTAAATCTTCAGGTGGACATCCTAGATCAAGAAAAGGATTGTTCTCTAAAGGTTTGAAAACCAGAACACCTAAGAAATATTCGAATCGTTTGATCATTGGTAAAAAGAAGAAATAAGACATGGCACGTTCGTTAAAAAAAGGACCATATATCGATTTTCGCTTAGCCGGTAAAGTAGAGGCTATGGAAGAGTCTGGTAAGAAGTCTGTAATTAAGACTTGGTCCAGAAGATCAATGATAGCCCCAGATTTTATTGGGCACACTTTCGCTGTTCATAATGGAAATAAATTTATTCCAGTGTTTGTAACTGAGAATATGGTGGGGCATAAGTTAGGTGAGTTTTCACCAACTAGAAATTTCCGTGGTCACATTGCTAAAAAAGATAAAGGTAGAAGATAATGGAAGCTGTAGCTAAGTTAAATAATGTACCTACATCTGCTCGTAAAATGAGAATGGTAGCTGATTTAATCAGAGGCCAACGTGTAGACAGAGCTTTGAATCTTTTAAAGTTTGAGCCAAAAGAAGGAGCAGCACGTCTTGAGAAATTATTGAGATCAGCTGTATCTAACTGGATCGCTAAAAATGAGGACGAAAGATTAGAAGATGCAGATCTTGTGATCAAAGAAATCCGTGTTGATGGTGGCAGAATCTTAAAAAGATTAAGACCAGCTCCACAAGGAAGAGCACATAGAATAAGAAAAAGATCTAACCATGTAACACTTATTGTAGACTCAAAAAATGCATCTACTAAGGTTACCGCTGGTCAGGAGGAAGAAGTCACTAACGAAACTGCTAATTAAGAACAGATGGGACAAAAAGTAAATCCTATAGGTCTAAGATTGGGTATCATCAAAGGTTGGGATTCCAACTGGTACGGAGGTAAAGACTTTTCTAATAAATTGGTCGAAGATCAAGAAATCAGAAAGTATGTAAATGCCCGTATTCCAAAAGGTGGTATTTCTAAGATTATTATTGAAAGAACACTTAAGCGTATCACCATTACAGTACATACTGCTAGACCAGGAGTTGTAATTGGAAAAGGTGGACAAGAAGTGGATCGCATCAAAGAAGAGTTGAAAAAACTTACAAGTAAGGATGTTCAAATCAATATCTTCGAGATCAAAAGACCAGAATTGGATGCCAAGCTAGTAGGAGAATCAATTGCTCAACAATTAGCAGCTAGAATTTCTTACAGAAGAGCAATGAAGCAAGCAATTGCTTCTGCAATGAGAGTTGGTGCTCAAGGAATTAAAGTAAAGTGTTCAGGACGTTTAGGCGGAGCTGAAATGGCAAGAACTGAGATGTATAAAGAAGGAAGAATTCCTTTGCATACACTTAGGGCCGACATAGATTACGCAATTTCTGAAGCTGATACAGTTTACGGAAAAATCGGAATCAAAGTATGGGTATTCAAAGGTGAGGTTTTCGGTAAGAGAGATCTTTCTCCTAATATAGGAGGTGGAAATCAATCAGAAAGAGGAGCTGGAGGTGCACCTGGAAACAGAAGAAGACCTTCTGGAAACAATAGAGGAGGAGCCCCAGCCGGTAGAAGACGTTAATCACATCACCTGTTAAAAGTTTACAACGATGTTACAACCAAAGAGAACCAAATTTAGAAAAATGCAAAAAGGCCGTGTGAAGGGACTTGCGGGTCGCGGTCACACTTTGGCTTTCGGAACATTTGGTATAAAATCATTAGAAGCTGGATGGATCACAGCACGTCAGATTGAAGCTGCTCGTATTGCCATGACCAGAGCTATGAAAAGGGAAGGTCAAGTTTGGATTAGAATTTTTCCAGATAAACCAATCACGAGTAAGCCTGCTGAGGTAAGGATGGGTAAAGGTAAAGGAGCTCCTTCATATTGGGTAGCTTGTATTAAGCCTGGTACTATTCTTTTCGAATCTGGTGGAGTAAGCCAAGAATTGGCAAAAGAATCGTTGAGATTGGCAGCCCAAAAGCTACCTATATCAACAAAGTTTGTTGTACGTAGAGATTACGTTGGATAGTTATGAAAAATCAAGAGATCAAAGCACTTACCGTTGAGGAATTGGCGGAAAGAATTAAGGCCGAGACAGATAACATTGGCAAATTGAAATTTGCCCAAGCCATCTCTCCAATAGAAAACCCAATGAAAATCAGGGATTCTAGAAAGTTGATAGCTAGACTAAAAACTGAGTTGAGAGCTAAAGAACTCGCAAATTAAGATACGCATGGAGACCAGAAATCTTAGAAAAGAAAGAATCGGGATAGTAACCAGCAACAAAATGGAAAAAACCATTACTGTAGCCGTGTTACGTAAAGAAAAGCACCCGATCTACGGTAAGTTTGTTAAGAAAACTACCAAATTTTCTGCTCATGACGAAACTAATGATTGTGGTATCGGTGATACTGTGAAAATCATGGAAACTCGTCCGCTGAGTAAGAATAAGCGTTGGAGATTAGTAGAAATTATTGAAAGAGCTAAGTAATCATGATCAGGCAAGAATCAAGATTGAACGTTGCAGATAACAGTGGAGCAAAAGAAGTTCTATGTATTCGCGTATTAGGCGGTACAAAAAAGAAATTCGCGACTGTTGGCGATAAAATTGTGGTCTCTGTGAAAGCGGCTCACTCTTCAAGCAATTTGAAAAAAGGTACTGTTACAAAAGCAGTAATTGTTAGAACCAAGAAAGCCGTAAGAAGGAAAGATGGTTCTTATATCAGATTCGAAGACAATGCTGCTGTATTACTGAACCAGAACGATGAACCAAGAGGTACTCGTATGTTTGGCCCGGTGGCTAGAGAATTGCGTGAAAAACAATTCATGAAAATTGTTTCATTGGCACCAGAAGTATTGTAAGCAATGGAAAGAAAGAAAAACAAGCAGCAAAAACTGCATTTGAGAAAAGGAGATACTGTGAAAGTACTTTCTGGAAACTCAAAAGGTAAAGAAGGACAAGTCCTTGAAGTTTTCATCGCAAAGCAGAGAGCAATTGTTGAAGGCGTTAATATTGTATCAAAACATACTAAGCCTTCTGCTACTAACCCTAACGGGGGAATTGAAAAAACAGAAGCTCCAATTCATGTTTCAAACCTTATGGTAAAGGATCCAGCTACTGGTCAATTTGCTAGAACAGGTAGAAAAGTGAACAGCGAAGGAAAATTAGAAAGGTATTTTAAGACTAAGTCAAATTAATTATAATGGCTAATCCTAGATTAAAAGATACTTATATCAATGATATAACTCCTGCAATGATGAAGAGGTTTGAATATACCTCCATTATGCAGGTGCCTAAAATCACTAAAATTGTGGTTAACAAAGGTATAGGAGCTGCAGTTGCAGACAAAAAATTAGTTGACGTAGGAGTAGAAGAACTTACTACCATTACTGGTCAGAAAGCTGTTGCTACAATTGCTAAGAATTCAATTTCAAACTTTAAGTTAAGAGAAGGGATGCCTATTGGTGCCCGCGTAACTTTGAGAGGAGATAGAATGTTCGAATTCCTTGATAGACTTTTGAATATCGCTTTACCACGTGTAAGGGATTTCAGAGGTGTAAAAGATAAAGGATTTGATGGAAGAGGTAATTACACTTTAGGTATCAAAGAACAAATCATTTTCCCTGAAATTTCCATCGATAAAGTGAATAAAATCACGGGTATGGATATCACTATTGTTACTACTGCAAATTCTGATGAAGAAGCATTCGAGTTGTTGAAAGCATTTGGAATGCCTTTCGCAACTGGTAAAAAATAATACTATGGCTAGAGAATCGATAAAAGCTAGAGAAAGAAAAAGAGAACGTCTTGTTGCTAAGTACGCTCAAAAAAGAGCAGAGCTTAAAGCTGCTGGTGACTGGGAAGGTTTGGATAAATTACCTAGAAACGCATCTCCAGTAAGACTACACAACAGATGTAAACTTACTGGTCGTCCTAAAGGATATATGAGGAAATTTGGTATTTCTCGTGTTACATTTAGAGAAATGGCTTCTGCAGGTAAAATACCTGGAGTAACAAAATCAAGCTGGTAAGCTTTTTTTTATTTCGCTAATAAAATATTTTCAATACCTTTGCAGGCCGATTTAGGTCGGGAGGTATTAATTTTAAATAGAATTCCAATTCTGGGTGATATCGCCAGATTGGAGACGGATTTTTGAAAAATCGAGCCGTCATAAACAAAAAACAATGACTGATCCAATAGCAGATTATTTAACACGATTACGTAATGCCATAAAGGCAAAGCATAGAGTCGTAGACATTCCTGCTTCTAACTTGAAGAAGCAGCTGACAAGTGTATTACACGAAAAAGGATACATTTTAAACTATAAGTTTGAAGATGAAGGTCCACAGGGTAATATCAAAATCGCTCTAAAATATAATAGAGTTTCAAAAAAGTCAGCTATCGAGAAATTACTCCGTGTGAGTAAGCCAGGCTTAAGAAAATATGTTGGTGCAGAGGAATTACCTAGAGTTTTAAATGGCTTAGGTATAGCTATCATCTCTACATCAAAGGGAATTATGACCGATAAAGAAGCGAGAAATCTTCATATCGGTGGTGAAGTTTTATGTCACGTATACTAAGATAAGAAGAGATGTCACGAATTGGTAAGAAACCGATTGATCTACCTCAAGGAGTATCTGTAGACGTAACCGCAGACAATGTGGTTACTGTTAAAGGACCTAAAGGAGAGCTGAAACAGGCAGTAAATCCTGATATAAAAGTAACCGTTGATGGTGCTGTTCTTATGGTTGAAAGACCAACTGAACAAAAAAGGCACAAGTCACTACACGGTTTATACCGCTCATTAATCAATAACATGGTTGTTGGTGTAAGTGAGGGTTACAAGAGAGATTTAGAATTAGTAGGTGTAGGTTATAAAGCGACCGTTACTAATAACGTGTTAGAGCTAAGCCTAGGTTACTCACATAATATCTTTGTTGCTGTTCCTGATGAGATTAAGGCGAGTGCCGAAATGTTGAAAGGAAAGAACCCTACAGTTTCTTTAGAAGGAATTGATAAAGAATTGATTGGTCAAGTGGCTGCTAAGATTAAGTCATTAAGAAAATCAGAACCTTATAAAGGTAAAGGTATCAAGTTCGTTGGTGAGGTAATCAGAAGAAAAGCTGGTAAAACTGCTTCTAAATAAGAGTAATCATGGCTGTTAGTAAAAGTAGACTAAGAATAAAAAGAGGAATTAGAAATAAGATTTCTGGAACTTCTGAAAGACCGAGAATTTCAGTTTTCAAAAGTAATTCACGTATATCTGCCCAAATTATCGATGATTCAAAAGGGCATACGCTAGTATCAGCTTCTTCTGTTGAATTTGATAGTAAGAAGAAAAATACCAACATAGAATTATCTAAAGAAGTTGGGAAAAAATTGGCTGAAAAGGCAATAGCAGAAGGTATCACCAGTGTGGTTTTCGACCGTAATGGTTATGTATACCATGGTAAAGTACAAGCATTGGCAGAAGGAGCTAGAGAAGGCGGTCTTAAATTTTAATCAGGATGTCACAGAAAAATATAAAATCAGTAAAAGCAAGTGAGATCGACCTTAAAGAAAAGGTAGTTGCGATCAAGCGTGTGGCTAAGGTAGTTAAAGGTGGTAGAAGATTTAGTTTCTCTGCAATCGTTGTAGTTGGTGACGGAAATGGTGTTGTTGGATACGGTTTAGGAAAAGCTAATGAGGTTACTGACGCGATAACTAAAGGTATTGATGATGCAAAAAAGAACTTGGTAAAAGTTCCTTTGTTGAAAGGTACTGTGCCTCACGAGTCAATCGGTAAATTTGGTGGTGGTTTCGTATTAGTGAAGCCAGCAGCTGAAGGTACTGGTGTGATTGCAGGTGGTGCGATGCGTGCCGTATTTGAAAGTGCGGGTTATCACAATGTTTTGGCCAAATCTAAAGGTTCTTCAAACCCTCACAACGTAGTAAAGGCTACATTTGATGCTCTTTTGAGCATGAGAGATGCTTATACTGTTGCTGAACAAAGAGGAATCACGATGTCTAAAGTTTTTAACGGATAATAAGAATGGCAAAGGTTCAAATTACACAGGTTAAGAGCACAATCGACAGACCTGAAAGACAAAAGAGAACAATCCAGGCTTTAGGCCTTGGTAAAATCAACAGAACAGTAGAGGTAGAGTTAACTGCATCTATTGCTGGTATGATTAATAAGGTAAATCATTTAGTATCTGTAAAGGAACTGTAAGATGGATTTGAATAGTTTAAGGCCTGCAGAAGGTTCTACGAAAAATAGAAAAAGAATAGCTAGAGGTACAGGTTCTGGTCGTGGCGGAACGTCAACACGTGGTCACAAAGGGGCTAAATCTAGATCTGGATATAAAAGCAAAGGCGGTTTTGAAGGCGGTCAAATGCCATTACAAAGACGTGTGCCTAAGTTTGGTTTTACTAACCCTAACAGAGTTGAATACAAGGCGTTAAACCTTGATTCGCTTCAAGAGTTAGCAACAAAATTAAATGCTGACACCATTGATTTCAACACTTTGATGGAGAATGGTTTTGCTCAGAAGAATGATCTAGTTAAGATTTTAGGTAGAGGCGAATTAACCTCTAAAGTGAATGTATCGGCCCATAAATTTTCTAGTTCTGCTCAAGCAGCAATCGAAAAAGTAGGCGGAACCGTTACAAAGCTTTAATATAAGATGAAGAAGTTTTTTACTACCATACGAAATATATACTCCATTGAGGAATTGAGAAATAGGATCCTAGCTACGCTGGGATTCTTGATCGTTTTCAGACTTGGATCTTTTGTTGTTTTACCTGGTGTAGACGTTGCTAAATTAACCGATGATGCGGGTGGGATATTTGGTATCCTTAACTCATTGTTAGGAGGTTCATTTAGTAGAGCATCTATATTCGGTTTAGGTATTATGCCTTATATCTCAGCTTCAATTGTAATTCAATTGATGACTGTGGCGGTACCTAGCTTCCAGAAAATGCAGAAAGAGGGTGAATCTGGTAGGAAGAAACTTACTCAAATCACTAGAGTTTTAACAATTCTAGTAACTCTTGCTCAAAGCTTTGGATATATAAAAGCGACTATTATTTCTCAAGATGCTGTTTTACCAAGCATTGACCCTTCTCTTTTCATGATCAGTTCAATGATCTTGTTAACTGCAGGTACAATGTTCTGTATGTGGTTAGGAGAGAAGATTACCGATAAAGGAATTGGCAATGGTATTTCTATGCTAATTATGATCGGTATCATTTCAAGTTTACCTGGAGCAGCATGGATGGAGTTTGTAACTACAAATGGTATAGGTAGAGCATTGTTCTCTGTGATTGAAGTAATTGTTTTGTTCTTTGTTGTAATTGTTACAGTAGCTTTGGTTCAAGCAACCAGAAGAATTCCTGTACAATATGCAAAGCAAGTAGTAGGTGGAAAGGTATATGGTGGCCAACGTCAGTTTATTCCTTTAAAGGTGAATGCCTCTGGTGTAATGCCCATCATCTTTGCTCAAGCATTAATGATTCTTCCAAGTTTATTGGCAGGGATATGGCAAGACAGTAGCGATATTGCTAACTCGATTGGAGCAGCGTTTAGTAACCCATACTCATGGCAGTATAATGTTACCTTTGCTATATTAATCATAGCATTTACATTCTTCTACACTGCCATTACGGTAAATCCATCTAACATGGCAGATGACCTTAAAAGAAGCGGTGGTTTTATCCCAGGTATTAAGCCAGGAAGACCAACCTCTGAATTTATAGGAGATGTTTTAGATAGAATTACGCTTCCTGGATCAATATTCTTAGCGATAATCGCTATCCTTCCAACTTTTGCATACAATGCAGGTGTAGGGCAGCAGTTCGCTTACTTCTACGGAGGTACCTCACTTTTAATTATGGTGGGTGTGATTTTAGATACTTTACAACAAATAGAAAGTTATTTGTTGATGCGACACTACGAAGGAATGATGAAGTCAGGCAAGATGCGTGGCCGATCTCAGAACGTAGCTGTAGCATAATATGATTCATTACAAGACTGAAGAGGAAATTCAGATAATCCGAGAGAGTGCCGATATTCTTGGCAGAGCTCACGGAGAAGTAGCTAAACAAGTTAGAGCTGGTGTTAAAACCCGAGACTTGGATAAGATTGCTGAAGAATATATTCGTGATCACAATGCGGAAGCATCGTTCAAAGGCTACAATGGATTTCCTTCTACCCTGTGTATTTCTGTGAACGAAAATGTAGTTCATGGATTTCCAGGAGAATACGAATTGAAAGACGGTGATATAATCTCTATAGATTGTGGAGTCTTCTACAAAGGTTTTCATAGCGATTCCGCTTATACATACCCCGTAGGAGAAGTTTCCCCAGAGACATTGGCACTGCTTAGAGCAACGAAAGAGTCGTTGTATATAGGTATTGAACAAGCCAAGTATGGCAATCGGTTAGGCGATGTAAGTGCATCTATCCAAAAATACGTTGAAGACAGGGGCTACACTGTAGTACGAGAACTTGTTGGGCACGGATTAGGAAGAAGCTTACACGAATCACCTGAAGTTCCTAACTACGGTAAACGTGGTCGAGGAGTTAAATTACAGGAGGGTTTGGTAATAGCCATTGAGCCGATGGTCAATTTGGGTACAAGGAATATAGTTCAGGAGAATGATGGTTGGACCATCAGAACCAGAGATAGAAAGCCTTCAGCCCATTTTGAGCATACTGTGGCGATATTCAAAGACAGAACAGAAGTGTTAACAACACATAAGTATATAGAAGAAGTTTTTAAATTTTAGTATGGCAAAACAAGGATCTATTGAACAGGACGGTACTATTCTAGAAGCATTACCAAATGCAATGTTTAGAGTGGAACTTGATAATGGACACACCGTAACTGCTCATATTTCTGGTAAAATGCGAATGCACTATATCAGAATATTACCAGGTGACAAAGTGAAAATGGAGATGTCGCCATACGATTTAAGCAAAGCAAGAATTACTTACAGATATAAATAAGAAATCATGAAAGTGAAAGCATCTATCAAGAAGCGTAGTGCTGATTGTAAGCTGATCCGTAGGAATGGAAAGTTATACGTGATAAACAAAAAGAATCCTAGATTCAAACAAAGACAAGGGTAATTATGGCTAGAATTTCAGGAGTAGATATTCCGGATCACAAGAGGTCAGAGATAGGTTTGACCTATATTTTCGGAATTGGTCGCAGCTCGGCTGTTTACATTTTAGGTAAAGCCGGTATCGATGTGAACAAGAAGATTGGTGATTTAGATGACGAGGAGCAAAAAGCAATTCGTACCATCATCAGTGAAGAGTTCAAAGTAGAAGGAGTTTTAAAATCAGAGGTTCAATTGAGCATTAAGCGTCTGATGGATATTGGTTGTTACCGTGGTTTGCGACACAGAAAAGGTCTTCCTGTTCGT
Source organism: Roseivirga seohaensis subsp. aquiponti (assembly GCF_001267955.1). Taxonomy (NCBI): domain Bacteria; kingdom Pseudomonadati; phylum Bacteroidota; class Cytophagia; order Cytophagales; family Roseivirgaceae; genus Roseivirga; species Roseivirga seohaensis. The sequence continues at coordinate 214,439 of NZ_JSVA01000007.1, read as the reverse complement.
GGTCAGCATACTAAAAACAACTCACGTACCCGAAAAGGTAAGAGAAAGACTGTTGCGAACAAGAAAAAAGCAACCAAGTAATTTGAATTAATGGCCGCTAGGTCTGAAAATATTTGAAGAATGGCTCAGAAGAGAAAAGATAAAGCTAAAAAGCGAGTAGTTCAGGTTGAAGCTATTGGACAAGCCCACATTAAGGCTTCTTTCAATAACATCATCATATCAATCACTAACCTACAAGGTCAAGTGATTTCTTGGGCATCTGCTGGTAAAATGGGTTTTAAGGGTTCTAAAAAGAACACTCCTTATGCAGCCCAAATGGCAGCCCAAAATTGCGCTCAAACTGCCTACGATTTGGGTTTGAGAAAAGTTGAGGTATTTGTTAAAGGACCAGGCTCAGGAAGAGAGTCTGCTATTAGATCACTCCAAAATACTGGTATCGAAGTAACGATGATTAAAGACGTTACTCCATTGCCACACAACGGATGTCGTCCTCCAAAACGTAGAAGAGTTTAATCCAGAAATTAGAAAGTAATGGCAAGATATACAGGTCCTAAGGCCAAAATTGCGAGAAGATTTAACGATCCTATCTTTGGTCATAGCAAAGCATTGCAAAAGAAAGCTTACCCTCCTGGTCAACACGGAAGAGGTAGAAGAAAAAAACAATCTGAATATGCTATCCAGTTAATGGAGAAGCAAAAAGCAAAATACACTTATGGTGTATTGGAGCGTCAGTTTGCTAACACGTTCGATCGTGCATCAAGAAAATCAGGTATTACAGGTGAAATCCTTTTACAAATGTTGGAGGCAAGACTTGATAATACAGTATATAGAATGGGTATTGCTCCTACAAGAAGAGGTGCAAGACAATTAGTTTCTCACAAACACATCACCGTGAATGGAGAACTAGTTAACATCCCATCTTATGTAGTTCAACCAGGTGATGTAGTAGGAGTAAGAGAGAAATCTAAATCTCTAGAGGCCATCACCGACAGTTTAGCTAACAATTCAGCACAAAAATATCCATGGATTGAGTGGAATAAAGCTGAAATGAACGGTAAGATGATTGCTCTACCTATGAGGGACGAAATTCCTGAAAAAATCAATGAGCAGCTTATTGTCGAGCTTTACTCTAAATAATCTATTTAAGAACTTAAACGATCTAATCATATGTCAATACTCGCATTTCAAATCCCTGAAAAGGTGGTGATGGAAAAGGCGGACGACTTTCACGGTCTGTTCACATTTAAACCGCTTGAAAAAGGATACGGGGTTACAATCGGTAATGCATTAAGAAGAATTCTTCTTTCTTCATTAGAAGGTTACGCTATCACAGGTATTAAAATCCCTGGTGTTTTGCATGAATTCTCAACGATTGAGGGTGTTGTAGAAGACGTAGCGGAAATCATTCTAAATTTAAAGAAGGTTCGTTTCAAGAAAATCTCCGACACTGTTGATAATAAAATTACTGTAATTATTGAAGGTCAGGATAAGTTTGCTGCTGGTGATATTGGAAAATTCACTGGTGCTTTCGAAATCCTTAACCCAGATGAAGTAGTGTGTCACCTTGATAGTTCGGTAAAGTTCGAAATTGAGCTTTCTATCGATAAGGGTAGAGGTTACGTTCCTGCTGAAGAGAACAGACCTTCTGAGCAATTATTCGGATACATTCCAATTGACGCTATTTATACGCCAATCAAAAACGTAAAATTCAGTGTAGAAAACACTAGGGTTGAACAAAAAACTGACTATGAAATGTTGGTTTTGGATATTCAAACTGACGGTTCTATTCACCCTGAGAACGCTTTGAAAGGTGCAGCCCATATCTTAATTCAACACTTCATGCTATTCTCTGATCAGAATATGATCTTGGAAACAGGTTCTCTAGATGAACCAGAGCAAGTAGATGAAGAAATGCTTCATATGCGTAAGTTGTTAAAAACTCAACTGAACGATCTTGATCTTTCAGTAAGAGCTTACAACTGTCTTAAAGCTGCTGATGTAAGAACATTAGGCGACTTAGCAAGACTTGAAATTTCTGATATGATGAAATTCAGAAACTTCGGTAAAAAGTCTTTGGCTGAATTGGAGCAACTAATAGCTGATAAGAACCTTACTTTCGGTATGGACTTATCAAAATATAAACTTGACGAGGAATAAAGTAAGATGAGACACGGGAAGAAATTTAATCACCTGAGTAGAAAGGCACCGCATAGAAAAGCAATGCTTTCTAACATGGCTTCTTCTTTGATCGCGCACAAGAGAATTTCAACTACTGTAGCGAAGGCAAAGGAGCTTAGGAAATATGTTGAGCCTCTTATTACAAAAGCTAAGACTGATACTACTCACTCAAGAAGAGTTGTATTCTCTTATCTTCAAAATAAGGAAACGGTAACAACACTTTTCAACGAGATCGCAGAAAAGGTAGCAGACAGACCTGGAGGGTACACTAGAATTATCAAAACTGGAAACAGATTAGGTGATAATGCTGATATGTGTATCATTGAATTAGTAGACTACAACGAATTACTACTTAAAGAAGCAACTCCTGCTAAGAAGAGCAGAAGAAGCAGAAGAGGTGGTAAGAAAGATGACGCTACTACTGAAGCTACTCCGGCAGCAAAAGCACCTAAGGCAGCAAAAGAAGAAGCTGTAGCGGCACCAGCTGCTGAAACTGAAGAAACTCCTGAAGCTAAAGCTGAAGAAGCGAAAGAAGATGATAAGAAAGACGGGGAATAATTCTACTTTCTTAAAAATATAGAATAAGGGATTGAGCTAATTTGTTCAATCCCTTTTTTATTTACTTTTGTATCGCATTGAAGAATTGAATTTGCGCACGAATCTATAAATATGTCCACAACGAATAATATCAACAGTAAAAGAAAAGCCATTCTTCTTTTAGCAGATGGAAGCCGCTACGAAGGTACTGCCATTGGTAAAATAGGTATTGCCGGAGGCGAAATTTGCTTCAATACAGGAATGACAGGTTACCAAGAAATTTATACCGATCCATCTTACTATGGTCAGATTGTAGTAAATACTACTTCTCACATTGGTAATTATGGTGTAGAAGATGACGAGCAAGAGTCCGATTCTCCAAAAATTAGAGGGTTAGTAGTCAATGACTTTTCAAATGACTACAGCCGTAAAACAGCAGACGGTTCACTTCAAGACTATTTAGAGAAAAATAATATAGTTGGAATTTCTGATGTAGATACCCGCCTTTTGGTAAGGTATATCAGAGATAAAGGTGCTATGAATGCTATTATTTGTTCGGAAGATCTTTCTGATGATGAATTAAAAGCAAAAGTAGCCGAGATTCCTTCCATGGATGGCTTAGAATTGTCTTCTTATGTAAGCACTAAAGAACCTTACTTTGTAGGAGATGAAAATGCTGATATCAAAATCGCAGTACTCGACATCGGAGTAAAGACGAGTATTTTGAAACATTTGGCAAGTAGAGGTGCCTATTTAAAGGTTTTTAATGCCAAAACCACTTTTGAAGAAATGAGCGAGTGGAACCCTGATGGATACTTTTTGTCAAATGGGCCTGGAGACCCCGCTGCAATGCCTTATGCTGTTGAAACTGCACAGAAAATAATGGAAGAAGATAAACCACTTTTTGGCATTTGTCTTGGTCATCAAGTGATTGCCCTGGCCTGTGGTGCAACTACATTTAAAATGCACAATGGACATAGAGGCTTGAATCACCCTGTTAAAAACTTGATTTCAGGTAAAAGCGAAATCACCTCTCAGAACCATGGCTTCGCAGTAGATTTAACTACGCTAAAGGAAGCCGGAAGTATGGAGTTAACCCATATCAACCTGAATGACGATACTGTTGCAGGTTTACAAGTAAAAGGAAAGAAAACATTTTCAGTGCAATACCACCCAGAGTCTTCACCTGGGCCGCATGATTCACGCTATTTATTCGATCAATTTATTAACCTTATCAAATCATAATATCAATGAGTTTAATTGAAAGTATCCACGCAAGACAAATTCTTGACTCGAGAGGAAATCCTACCATTGAAGTAGATGTAATTACTGAAAACGGTGTTTTAGGCCGTGCTGCAGTTCCATCTGGAGCTTCAACTGGAGCACATGAAGCTGTTGAGTTAAGAGATGGAGATAAAGACGTGTACCTTGGTAAGGGAGTCTTGAAAGCTGTGGAAAATGTAAATGACACCATTGCTGCCGAATTAATTGGCTTTTCTGTTTTCGAGCAAAATTTGCTCGATAAGATTATGATTGAGGTAGACGGAACAGAAAATAAAAGTAACCTAGGTGCGAATGCTATTTTGGGTGTTTCTTTGGCTATTGCTAGGGCAGCTGCGGCTGAACTTGGTCTTCCGCTTTACCGTTACGTGGGTGGCGTTAATGCAAATACGCTTCCTGTTCCTATGATGAACATTATTAACGGAGGCTCTCACGCAGATAATTCTATCGACTTTCAAGAATTCATGATTATGCCTGTTGGGGCTAAGAGCTTTACTGAGGCAATTCAAATGGGAGCTGAGGTGTTCCATCACTTAAAGAAAGTACTTTCTTCACGTGGTCTTTCTACTAACGTAGGCGATGAAGGTGGCTTTGCTCCAAATTTAGCATCTGATGATGAAGCGCTTGAAGTGATTTCAGAAGCGGTTAAAAATGCAGGCTATAAAGTAGGCGAAGATTTCGTTTACGCGCTAGATGTGGCATCTTCTGAATTCTATTTGAAAGATGAAAAAGTATATCATTTTAAAGATTCTACAGGGAATAAAATGACGCCAGTCGAAATGGCTGATTACCTTGCTTCACTCTGCGAAAAATATCCAATCATGTCGATTGAAGATGGTATGTTCGAAGACGATTGGGAAGGCTGGAAAGCCCTAACTGATAAAATTGGTAGCAAAGTGCAGTTAGTGGGAGATGATTTGTTCGTAACGAACGTGAAGCGTTTACAAAAAGGGATTGATGGTGGTATTGCCAATTCAATCTTGATTAAGGTAAACCAAATAGGTACTTTGACTGAGACAATTGAGGCGGTAAGCTTAGCCAACAGAAATGGCTATACTGCTGTAATGTCACACAGATCTGGCGAAACAGAAGACAATACTATTGCAGACTTAGCAGTAGCACTGAACACTGGTCAAATCAAAACTGGATCAGCTTCGCGCTCAGACAGAATGTCGAAATACAACCAATTGCTTAGAATTGAAGAGGAATTGGGAGAAGTGGCTAAATATCCTGGAAAGGATTTCAGAAAGGTTTACTAAGTCGAATAATACTTAATAGTTAAAAGGCTTCATCCTTTACAGAATGAAGCCTTTTTGCTTTATATGCATTATAAAGCCTATCATATGAGTTAACAGTAAATCGTCATACTTTTGATTTTGTGCTAAAAAGTTAGTTACTTTTGTATTATGAAGGCTTTCACCAAGGTTCCTCGCTTCGCAAAGAGTTTTTACTTCCTCTTCGGAACGTTTTTTATTATTTGGATGCTGTTTGTAGACTCAAATGACATCGTGACTCAGATTAGGCTGAAGTCGAAACTAAGTAATCTTGAAAAACAGAAAGAATACTACCTAGAGAAAAAAGTAGAAGTACTTAAGAATAAAGAAGAGTTGACGACTAATCAGGAGTTACTTGAGAAGTTCGCAAGAGAAAAGTACTTAATGAAGAAACCATCTGAAGATCTTTTCGTCATAGTAACGGAAGACTAAATCAAGAAAAAAATATGCATACCAAGTCCTCTTTTTGAGGACTTTTTCGTTATCAGAACTATGAGAAAACTATTCACCCTTGTCGCCTTATTTTTTATAAGTTTTTCAAGCCTTCAGGCTCAGATTTACTTCGAGGAAGAACCTCAAGAAGCGGATTCTGTTAGTTTTATGGATCGGGTTTATTTTGGAGGAAATTTTTCATTCAACCTCGGTACCAACTTTACTTATATAGATGTTTCACCGCTAGCCGGTTATATGATTACTCAGGACTTTTCTGCGGGTTTAGGTGCCACATATCTTTATCTTTCCCGTAAGTACACTCTTCTACCTTCACGTGACGAATTTAAAGTGAGTAGTAGTGTATATGGAGGGCGTACTTTTCTTAGACATAATATTTTCGACACCTATTTTGCTCATTTGGAATTTGAGACTTTGAATGTTGAATTTGCCCCAGATCCTTTTAGTGAAGCTACGAATCGGGAATGGGTTCCTGGCTTATTTATTGGTGGCGGTGCATTTCAACCTATTTTTGGAAAGGGCGGAGTAAATATTACGGTACTATATAACCTGCTTCATGATGACCTTAGGTCTCCTTACGGAAGTGCATTGGTAATACGAGGCGGAATTACTTTTTGATCTAAGCTTGATTTCAAATCTGGAAAAACCCTCCAAAAGTTGATGTAATTAGATCATCAGTGGTAATTCACTTTGTTTAAAGTCTAAATAGGAACTTTTGGAGGGCTCTCTTAATCTACTCTGGTTTTTAGAAATCAATCCCAAATTTCTTACCTACTTCTTTCAAATCATCTACCACAGGTTGAAGTAGTGGAATTCCTTGCGCCATTCTTATTTTCTCCATTTCGCGTTCTGGGTCACCGGGAATAAGCACAGGCTGTTCTGAATCTACCGGAGTTGAGCTTCTAAATCGCTGAATCCAATTGTCCATATGCTCTTTAAATTCTGATGCAGGGCGGAAAGCATCTACACGCATAGCACCAAAGAAATGGCCTAGGCCTTCGCCAACGGGGTCACTTACCGGATCCATAAAGCTTACAAACGGAGGTGCCCAAGGACCATAATTTGCGCCAGAGAGTACAGCAGAGAAAATATCTACTACCGAACCCATAATATAACCTTTATGGCTTCCGTGTAACCTACTTCCGCCTAAAGGCCGTAAAGCACCACCTTCTTTTACTCCGAAGGCGTTGGTGGTATCTATGCCGTCTTTGTCTTGCACCCAACCCTGAGGTACGGGTTCTCCCTTTCTTTGAAGAATTTCGAGTTTACCATTGGCCGCTGTGGTGGTAGCAAAGTCGCCTACAAAGGGAGGTTCGTTTCCGGCTGGAATTGCAATGGCAATTGGATTGGTACCTAAAAGTCTTTCTTTAGAAAAAGTAGGAGAAACTAAAGGACTGGCATTGGTCATTGAAATGCCAATCATGTCGTTTTGTGCAGCCAATAATGAATGGTAGCCAGCAATGCCATAGTGGTTAGAGTTTTTTACCGAAACCCAGCCTGTTCCTACATTTTTTGCCTTTTCCATGGCTGCTCTCATAGCGAAAGGAGCAACGACTAAACCCAAGCCAGCATCCCCATCAACAACGGCCGTGCTTGGGGTTTCATAAGTTATTTTGATGTTCGGGGTCGCATTAATTCTTCCTTTTTCCCAAAGCCTAACGTAGCCAGTAAGTCGCGCGACCCCATGAGAGTCGATTCCTCTTAAGTCGGCAGAAAGAAGTGTTTCACAAGCCTGGGTAGCATCTGCTTCTGAGCAACCCATTTTAATGAAAACAGAATGAGAAAACTGATATAAATCTTGGTAAGAATAATTCGACATGCTTTTATTTTTTAATTCGGAGTGTTTTTCTCCGAAATCTTAATGTGCGAAAACGAAGTATATAAAAGCCCTTCTTTTAATGCGTAAGCGCAGGCTGTAATATTTTCGGTATTCATGTGTTTTAATACAAACTGTATTAAGCAACTGGCTACAACAATCATATCTACACGCATGGTTACCATGCCAGGTATATGCATTCGCTCTTTCCTGTTCTTGGTAATCAGTTCTTTGTAAATACGGTTGTTTGCTTCTATCGGGAATTGGAAAATCAAGCTATTCGGAGCTCTTTCAATCCCATTCTCTTTCATGTAAATTTCAGAAAGGGTGTCAAAGGTGCCCGAACATCCAATTAAGCCTTGAGGCTTGAACTCTTCAATCGCACTTACTAAGCTAGAAAGTTCAGTTTCGAGCCAAGAACTCATTTCTTCTATACTTTCTTGAGGCATAGGATCGTCCTTATGGAATTTATCTAAAAGCCTTTGCGCTCCAATTTCGAAGCTTTGTTTCCAGAAGATTTCTTCGTTGTTTCCTATGATGAACTCCACACTTCCGCCACCAATATCCATGACCAACTGTGGCGTTTCTGTGAGGTGAAAAGTAGACTTCACTCCATAAAAAATGAGTTCAGCTTCACGGTCACCAGAAATAATTTGAATGTCAATAGAAGTTTTCTCTTTGATCCCATCCAACAGTTGTTGGCCATTTTTAGCCGATCGAATGGCGCTTGTGGCAACTCCCGTAACGATTTTTACCTCGAATTGATCAATAATGGTCTTGAAAACTTGAAGGGTGTGAAGGGCTCTTTTTTTGGCATCAGCTGAGATTCTCCCTTTGCTAATGCCATTCTTGCCAATTTTTACGGCTATTTTCTCGCGGTATAGCGTTTTGACCTCGCGCTTGCTCAACTCCACTATAAATAAGTGGAAGGTATTAGTGCCCAAATCAATAACTGCTATTCTCTCTTTCATGCCCCTCTGCAAAGATGGGCGAATATAAGGCATTCTATTAAAATATGGGTGTTCATCGAAAGGTAATAGATGCCGATTATGTTCTTTTTTTGTACTGACCTGTATATCTTTGGCAAGTATATAAAACCACATCTATGGCTAAGAATACCCCGCTTAAAAAGCATAAGACCAAAGCAGAAAAAATTGAATGGTTAGAGCAGAAAAATGCAGAAGCCTTATTAGGTGGAGGCCAGAAACGGATCGATAGTCAACATAAAAGAGGTAAGCTTACCGCTAGAGAACGTCTTGAACTCTTACTAGATGAAGGAAGCTTTGAAGAAATAGGCAAGTTTGTAGAACACAGAGCTACGGATTTCGGTCTGGAAAAAGAAATCTACTTGGGTGATGGCGTTGTGACGGGGTATGGAACGGTTCATGGCCGTTTAGTATATGTGTATTCACAAGATTTCACCGTGTTTGGAGGTTCGCTTTCTGAAACACATGCCGAAAAGATTGTTAAAATAATGGATTTGGCCATGAAGAACGGTGCGCCTGTGATTGGCCTAAACGATTCTGGTGGGGCTCGAATTCAAGAAGGCGTAGTGTCGCTTGGCGGTTATGCCGATATCTTTTATAGAAACACCTTGGCATCAGGTGTAGTACCTCAAATTTCTGCCATTATGGGCCCATGTGCGGGTGGTGCGGTATATTCGCCAGCCATTACCGATTTTATCTTCATGGTAGAAAACACTTCTTATATGTTTGTTACGGGGCCAAATGTGGTGAAAACTGTAACACAAGAGGAAGTAACTTCTGAAGAATTAGGAGGTGCCAGTACGCACAGTACAAAAAGTGGAGTAACACACTTCGCTTCCGCCAATGAGGTGCAGTGCATTAATGAAATTAAACAACTGCTGTCGTACATCCCGCAGAACTGCGAAGACACGGCTCCAGTATATGAATATGATTTAAATGAAGATGCGGTAAGAACCGTATTAAATGATATTATTCCAGAAAACCCGAATCAGCCTTACGACATGCGTGAGGTAATTGAAGGTTTGGTTGATGAGGATTCTTTCTTCGAAGTCCATAAAAACTACGCAGAGAACATTGTGGTGGGCTTTGCCCGAATTGGTGGAAGAAGTATTGGTATTGTAGGAAACCAGCCGGCTTCTATGGCTGGGGTTTTAGATATTGATGCGAGTGTAAAAGGTGCGCGATTTGTACGTTTCTGTGATTGTTTCAATGTGCCTTTGTTGGTGTTAGAGGATGTACCAGGCTTCTTGCCAGGCACAGACCAAGAATGGAATGCTATTATCACCAATGGAGCCAAGTTGTTGTATGCTTTCTCTGAAGCTACAGTGCCAAGAATTACCGTAATCACCAGAAAGGCTTACGGTGGGGCCTATGATGTAATGAACTCAAAACACATTGGGGCAGATATGAACTATGCTTGGCCTTCGGCTGAAATTGCTGTAATGGGAGCTAAGGGTGCTGCAGAAATCATTTTCAAAAGAGAAATTGCTGCTGCCGATGATCCAGAGGCCAAACTCGAAGAGAAAGTAGACGAATACACCGAGAAATTTGCCAACCCTTATCGTGCTGCACGAAGAGGTTATGTGGATGAAGTTATTCTACCGCAAGACACCCGTAAGAAACTTATTAGGGCCTTTACCATGTTGGAGAACAAGGTGGCTACGCTACCAAAAAAGAAACACGGGAACATTCCTTTGTAAGAAGGAATTCTCTGTACCGAATTAAATTATAGAACTGGCCTTGGCCAGTTTTTTAGCATTTAGAATACTGAAAATTATGAATCAAAAGAGTCAGGAATTCCTTACCAAATATTTAAATAATGCTTCGCCAACAGGTTTTGAAGCTTCAGGTCAACAAATCTGGTTGGATTATATTAAGCCATTTACAGATACTTATTTCACGGATAAATACGGAACAGCAGTAGGGGTAATCAATCCTGATGCAAAGTTTAAAGTAGTAATCGAAGCCCATGCCGATGAGATCAGCTGGTTTGTAAATTATATTGATGACAACGGCTACATTTATGTAGTTCGCAATGGTGGTTCTGATCACCAAATAGCGCCTTCAAAAAGGGTGAACATCCATACAGAGAAAGGAATTGTGAAAGGTGTTTTTGGTTGGCCAGCCATTCACGTGCGCGATAAAGCGTCTGAAAAATCACCTTCACTGAAAAATATCTTTATCGATGTAGGAGCAGAGTCGAAACAGGAAGTGCTCGATATGGGCGTTCATGTGGGTACTGTAATCACTTTTGACGATGAGGTTTTCAAACTGAATAAAAAGTTTTGGTGTGGGCGTGCACTCGATAACCGTATTGGTGGATTTATGATTGCCGAAGTAGCCAGAAGACTTCATGAAGAAGGAAAGAAACTTCCATTTGGTCTTTATGTGGTCAATTCGGTACAAGAAGAAATTGGTTTGCGTGGTGCAGAAATGATTGCCGCTAGAATTAAACCAGATGTGGCTATTATTACAGATGTATGTCACGATACGGCTTCTCCAATGTATGAAAAACAATTGCAAGGCGATCAGAAATGCGGTTTAGGGCCTGTGTTGGCCTATGGCCCTGCGGTACATAACAATGTGTTGAAAATGCTTATCGAAGTTGCGGAGAAAAATAAGATTGACTTCCAGCGTCATGCAAGCTCAAGGTCAACGGGCACCGATACTGATGCTTTTGCTTATTCAAACGAAGGTGTGCCTTCAGCTTTAATTTCTTTGGCTTTGAAGTACATGCACACAACAGTTGAAACTGCGAACGAAAGCGATATTGAGAAAGTAATTGAATTGATGTATCAGTTTATTATTCAATTGCCTGCCGATCATGATTTTAGCTATTTAAAATAATTAGTTTGGAAGGGGGTATAAGAATCGTGTTGGATCAAATGGGGCGAAAGGTAGAAGTGCCTAGCTTGCCTCAGCGCATTATTTCTTTAGTACCTTCCCAAACAGAGTTATTATATAATTTAGGACTTGGTGACCGCGTTATTGGGGTCACCAAGTTTTGTATTCACCCAAGCCAATGGCATCAATCTAAAACCTTTGTGGGTGGCACCAAGCAGTTTAAGTTCGATGTAATTGATGAACTCAAACCTGACCTCATTATTGGAAATAAAGAAGAAAACTACATTGAAGGCATAGAGGAACTGGCCAAGAAATACCCTGTTTGGGTGAGTGACATCACTGGATTGGATCAAGCTTTTGATATGATTTTGGCCATTGGTAATTTGGTGGACGAAAGGGCTAAGTCTATTTCCATTGTTGAAAAAGTGAAGGAAGGTTTTGCTTCGCTTCCCTATAAGTCGAGAAGAAAGGCACTGTATCTTATTTGGAAGAAGCCTTATATGGCAGCAGGCAGAGCAACCTTTATTGATGAAATGATGGATTTCGCTGGCTTTGAAAATGTGCTTTCAGAAACGCGTTATCCAGAACTTACACTAGAGGCTATTCAAGAATTAGCGCCAGAAGCTATTCTTCTTTCTTCGGAACCTTACCCTTTTAAAGAAAAGCACATTGGCGAGTTAAAGGCAGTTTTGCCCAATTGTGATGTTCAGCTTGTAGATGGCGAAATGTTCAGTTGGTACGGAAGTAGATTAATGCAAGCCCCTTCTTATTTCGCAAACCTGAAATAAAAAGAGGAAGCCCCAGCAGCTTCCTCATACAAGGTTACTTAAATACGGCAATCTCGTTGCACGCATCTGAATTGTAACACTCCCAAATGTTTTGTCGCTTAAAACCAAGCTTCTTTCTAGAGCCATCTTTTAAAGCGAATTTATGATCTCCCTGCCACACCTTCTTTTTTGATTTATGCTGTGTAGCAGCATAGTAGAAGTAAGTTTGTTCGTCAGAATTACCCATTAACTTCTTTTCTTTTGGGTCTAAAACTTCGAAGCCCGAGGTCACCCAGTCACCATTGTATTCTTTGTACCGAATGGCGACTTCAATTTTTTCACGCGAACGATTCTCAAAATAGATATGATACTCTTTTTTGTTATCCTTTTCCGTAGTGTCTGAAGTATGTAGTGTGGTATCTGAACGATAGAAATCAACCGTACCCTCGATTTGTTCGAGCATTGGACTAGTGTAAGGCCCAGTAACTTTTTCGGCACGAGGTGTACCGAGAAAAGCCACTAGGCTCGTGCATAGCACGAGCGCTAAATTAGTGACAGTTTTCATAAAACGTTTAGGTGAAACGGACTTAAAGATGAAGCATTAATATGAAATATTCAACATATTTACATAAAACTTTTTTAAGCCCGAGAATTGGCTAAACGTGGCGCTGCCAGAAGGGAAGTGGGGTTCAGAATAATGTAATACCGTTGGCTTTAAATTCTTGCCTGATAAGTGTACAATTGGAAATACCTTCCTTCTTTCGCAATCAAATCATCGTGTGTACCTCTTTCAGCAATTTCACCATTTTCTATTACTAGAATTTGGTCGGCTTTACGAATGGTACTTAAGCGGTGAGCAATCACAAAAGTAGTTCTGCCTTTCATTAAGCTCGATAAACTTTCCTGAATGAATGATTCACTTTCGGTATCTAGGTTAGAAGTGGCTTCGTCAAGAATAAGGATTTTTGGATCGGCTAAAATTGCTCTGGCAATAGCAATTCTCTGTCGTTGACCACCAGAAAGTTTTACACCTCTTTCACCAATTACGGTTTCCAATCCTTTTTCAAAGCGATCGGTGAACTCATTTACATACGCTGCTTTCACTGCATTTTGTAATGCTTCTTCAGAAGAATCTGGTCTTGGGAAAAGGATGTTTTCACGGATAGTCCCTTCAAAAAGGAAATCATCTTGAAGTACCACACCTAATTTCCTTCTATAACTTTTCAATAAAATGGTAGAAAGGTCGATGCCATCAATGGTGATTTTTCCTTCACGTGGGTTAAGGAATGAAGCGGCCAAACCTGCAATCGTAGATTTACCTGAACCAGAAGTTCCTACCAAAGCAGTAACGCTACCTGAAGGTGCATCGAAACTGATGTTTTTCAAAACGTCTACATCTTCTTCATAGGCGAATGAAACATTTTCGAATTTGATATTGGCGTCTGTTTCTTTAAGCTTAATGGTTCTGTTTTCGTCATCGTCTTCTGCCTTCATCAACATAATTTCTTCAGTACGATCTAATCCAGCAAAGGCTTCTGTAATCTGACTCCCAATGTTTGACATTTGAACAATTGGCGCAATCAGTAAGGCGAGCAAGCCAATAAATGCAAAGAGTTCACCCGTGGTCATGGTGCCTTGAATGATATAGTAGCCTCCAATACCGAGAATACCAGTGCTCGCCACTCCCGCCAAAAGGAAGGTGGCTGAACTTGTGACCACGGCAGTGGCGGTAAGTGTTTGTTTTACGTTTTCATATAGCGATCTCACACCGCCTTCAAAGCTTTCGGTTTCTTGTAATTCGGCACCAAAGCCTTTGATGACTCTCACACCACTCAAAGTTTCCGTTAGTCGGCCAGTAACTTCCGCATTGAGTTGACCTCTCTTTCTGAAAATTGGTCTTAAATAGGCAAAGGCCTTCATGGCGATTAAACCGAAAATGATAACCGGAACGACTACAAATGCGGTGAGTTTAGCGTTCATGTTGATTAACAATACGAGTACGGCTACAGCGGTAATTGTTCCGCCAATCAGTTGAACAAAGCCTGTACCTACCAAATTTCTTACGCCTTCTACATCCGTCATAATTCTTGAAACTAATGCTCCTGACTTGGTGCTATCGAAGAAATTTAGGGGGAGTGATAAAATTTTCTTTTGTACTTGAACACGCAATTCAGCAATGAGTTTTTGCGCTTGAACGCTGAGGATACGTGTAAGCGCAAAGGAAGTAATGGCTTGGGTGATAATTGCCGCTATGGTAATAAGGATAACGGTTTTTAGCATTTCCATGTCTTTGTTCACCACAACATCGTCAATAAGGTATTGAGTGGCTTTAGGAAGTACCAAACTGGCCGCACTTCTCAGTAGAATTAAGACCAGTCCAAAAAGTAAAAGCCCTCTTTTGGGCCAAATGATTCTTTTAAAAACCTCACCTATTGTGATGTTGTCGAGCTTTTTCTTCTTTGCCATGGTAAACGCTGAAATATAGTAAGACCAACCGTCTTGAAAGTCAGTTAGTTCATTTGATGAAAAGTAATTTGAATGACATTATTACTGACCTGTTGCCAATTCAATGTCTTTCCAAAAACCTGGGTATGATTTGTTGACTACGCTGGGTTCTTTGATGATGATATCTTGTAAAGTACACAGCGGAGCGAAAGCCATGGCCATCCTATGGTCGTCATAGGTTTCAATCTCGATCGGCTCATCACTCAATTCGAATTTCGAACGAAGCTCAAATACCTCTGGTGCTACTTCTTTTAGCTTGACCTTAAATTTTTTCAATTCCTTTTTTAGGGCTTTTACTCGGTTGGTTTCTTTGATTACCAAGCTTTCTAAGCCCGTCATGGTGCATTGTATTTTCTTTGCCGCACACACAACGGCTATGGTTTGGGCTAAATCTGGGCAATCGCTGAAGTCAAAATTCACTTCATTAGAATGAGGAATTTTCTGAAGCACTACACCATCGGCTTCGAAAGTACTCATTACACCCAGTTGGTTCATCATATGCACAATGGCAATGTCGCCCTGAAGCGATTTTTGCCTGAGTCCTTTCAATTTGATTTTGGCTTCATCGGCCAAGGCCACAAAGCTATACCAATAGCTTGCACCCGACCAATCGGATTCTACTACATATGGATAATCTTTGTATTGTT
The DNA here is from genome assembly GCF_001267955.1 of Roseivirga seohaensis subsp. aquiponti. Classification (NCBI taxonomy): domain Bacteria; kingdom Pseudomonadati; phylum Bacteroidota; class Cytophagia; order Cytophagales; family Roseivirgaceae; genus Roseivirga; species Roseivirga seohaensis. The sequence continues at coordinate 199,154 of NZ_JSVA01000007.1, read as the reverse complement.
GTGGCTTAATTTCAATGGTTTGGTTGGTCCAGTTGGAGTGAATTCCAAAAAGCTTCATCATGTCCAAAGTCATTTGGATATAAGGTCGAGAACCGATTTTTCCTTTTAATTCTAAGCTAAGCCCTTGTGGCAAACATGGGGCAATCATTAATACAGCAGATATAAATTGACTGCTTACATCGCCCTTCATCTTAATCCGATTGGATTTTTGTTCTTTGAGCGGTTTTACCTTGAGTGGAGGAAAGCCTTCTTCTTTTAAAAACTTCACCTTGGCCCCAATGCTTTTGAGTGCATCTGCTAAAATCTTTATCGGACGCTGCTGCATTCTTTCTGTGCCTGTAAGTATTCTTGAGCTTTCACCCAAAACAGAAAAGGCAGTGAGAAAACGCATGGTGGTTCCAGCATCTAAAACATCAAGTGTTTCTTCTTTGCTTGCCAATAACCGAATCATCGTCTGCGTATCTCTGGCCTCTGATAAGTTTTGGATTTCAGAAATATTGCCCGAAAGTGCATTAATGATTAAGGCCCTATTGCTCTCACTTTTAGAAGCAGGAAGTGGAATTTCTACTTCTCTAAGTTGGGGTGAGTGTTTAAGGTGAATAGTGTCCAAGGTTATTGCTTCAGTTTAATGAAATAGAACAATGCATCAATGACGTCTTTTTCGTCTACAGCGATATCGTAAGTAGCCTTTCCGATGTTCATCAGAAGGGAATGGTTGAGGAGGTTGTTAAGATTCTTTTTGTCTTGGTACATGAGTTTTACTATGCCCGAAAAGTCCTCTTTAGCGATGTTAATTTCAGGATAAATTTCGAGAATGGTGCGAGAAATTTGCAATAGATCTTCTTCCGAAAAACCCAGTAGTTTTTTTGACAAGTAGGCTTCACAGATCATTCCAGCAGCAATTGCTTCTCCGTGTAAAAGCTTTTTGTCAGTATTTAAATAGAAGCTTTCAATGGCGTGACCTATAGTGTGGCCAAAGTTTAAAATCTTTCTAAGTCCAGCTTCTTTTGGGTCGGCTTTTACCACAGCTGTTTTTATTTCTACGGAATGCGCAATCACGGCCTCCCAGTTTTCAATGTCTAAACCATGGGCAGTAGTTTGTTCAAAATAATCAGCATCGGCTATTAGCCCGTGTTTAATTACTTCTGCAAAACCCGACCTGAGTTCTCTTGGCGCTAAGGTTTTTAGAAACACCGGGTCGATCAAAACACTTTCTGGCTCTTGAAAAAAGCCCAAATGGTTTTTAAAACCCATAAAGTCGATTCCTAACTTTCCGCCTACATTGGCATCTACAGCGGCCAATAGGGTAGTGGGGATGTTGATAAATCGAATTCCACGCTTGTAAGTCACCGCACAGAAACCACCCATATCGCCAATTACACCACCACCCAAATTGATCAGCAATGCTTTTCTGTCAAAGTTGTTTGTGGTGAATTGCTCCCAAATGTGTTCGCAAGTGCGAAGGGTTTTGTGTTCTTCGCCCGAAGTGATTTGTATGAGCAAATGCTCAGGCAGAAAGGCCTGTACCAAAGGATAACAATGCGCATGCGTATTCTCATCGACTAAAACCGCTAGTTGCGTAAAGTCAGTTTCCTTTAATACCGCCTTAAGGCTGGTTTCTATGTGGTCAATTACAATGTGGCTCATGCTTTTGTTAATGGACGGGTTTCTTTCAGTTGTGCTTCTTGCTTTTTCACTGATTCCTCGTGAATAGCAAATAAAAGGCTTTTCATAAACTTCTCCGTCATGTTTTTACGCAAGCCATCCTGAATTCTGCTTTCCATTACTTCTTCCCATCGGCTGGGCTGGTAAACGGCCAAATTATGTTCACGCTTATAGTCGCCTACTTGCTCTATTACTTTGAACCTTTCGGCAAAAAGTTCTAGTAATTGGGCATCTAGTAAATCAATTTTTTGTCTGAACTGCTCCAGTTCATTGAGCATTTCTGGATGCTCGTCTACGTTTTTTCTGAAAATTAGGCTTTCATAAATGATCTTGAGCGTGTCTGGGGTAATCTGTTGTTTGGCATCACTCCAAGCCTTGTCTGGGTCATGATGGGTTTCAATCATCAAACCATCCAAACCAAAGTTAATGGCCCTTTGACTTACGGCTCCAATAATTTCGCGTGCGCCAGCAATATGGCTTGGGTCACAAATCACAGAAATGCCAGGAATCATGCGTTTTAAGTGAATGGGTAAGGACCACTCAGGCTTGTTGCGGTATCTTTTTTCGTAAGGATCTGAAAAACCTCTGTGAATACCAGCTACTTTTTTAATGCCTACTTTATTAAGCCTTTCAAAAGCACCTAACCAAAGTTGAAGGTCTGGATTGATCGGGTTTTTTACCATTACAGGAATGTCGGTGCCTTTTAAGGCTTCGCAAATTTCTTGTACCGAAAATGGGTTTACCGTTGTTCTTGCACCTATCCAAAGCACATCAACACCTGCTTTTAAAGCGGCATCTACATGTTCTGTTTTTGCTACTTCTACGGTAACGGGCACATTCAGAATGTCTTTGGCAATTTGTAGCCATTCTAAAGCTTCAGCACCAACGCCTTCAAATGAGCCAGGCCTAGTTCTTGGTTTCCATACCCCCGCCCTAAATAATTCAACAGGGCTTCCTTTTAAACCTTTGGCAATGGTTTCGATTTGCTGCGGACTTTCCGCGCTGCAGGGGCCCGCAATGAGCACATGCTCTGATAACCCAAGCCCCCAATCTTTAATGTCGATGATGTTCATAATTACGTTTGTTCAAAAAAAAAGCCCGACTCTTTCGAACCGGGCTATTAAATATCTTTAGTGATTTCATTCAATGATAGCGCAGGCTCGATCTCGAGTGAGTTCTAAAGTAAAAAAAGTAATAAAATGATGTCCTTGCTGCTAACATGCGATAAACTTAGGTATCTCTTTTTTAAAGAAAAACATAAAGTGAATAATTTTTTAAATATTCTCCACCAAAGCGAAAGTCGTGTTGTTGGTTGAATGGTCTTCAATATTCTCCATCAACAGTAATAAGTCGTTGGCTTCAATGGCCTCTTTGCTGGCAATTACTCCTGCATTTTTCTCTCGATTATTCTTAAGCTCATGAACGGCACTTACCGTACTTGTGCTAGAAATAAAAGTAATATGACTGTATTTGGTGAAGAACTTTTTAGTTTCTTTGATTGCCATAGGGTGAGAATAAATCTTCTTTATTCCTTCAATATTGGAAGCTTTAAAGCTTCCCAAGCAAAGATGAATAGGCAGTTCGAACTGTTCTAAAATACGATGTCCAGAGCTTTTAATACGCTCCAGATTGTCGCCAACCAAACCAGAGGTATTATTTTTAATGGCAATCAATGCTTTTTTAATGCGCTTTTCTTTCAATGCTTTAAAAATTTCATCGAAGGTAGGAAAAAGCATATGGCTAGCATTGGGCAAAAATTTTTGCCTTGCCATATCATGATAAGTGTTTTCAGGGCCGAGTAGTCCTAGTTCAGTCATTAGGTTGTTTGTCTTGTTCTGTATTAAATACGGATGTCTGTATCCTTACGGATTGTTGGTGAATATGGCGGTAAAGTTCACGAATAAATTCTGGGTCTAGGTTCATGGCTTTGGCCCATTCTGGTCTCGATTGAAGGATTTCTTTCCATCGACTTATCTGAAAGATAGCCACATTATTTTCTTTTTTATACTCTCCAATTTTTTCTACTAAACTTAATCTAGTAGCAATCGCCTCAAGTATCTCTCTGTCAGCTTGATCTATTTGTTCACGAATAATTTCTAGTTGATTTATAAAGTCTTGGTCTTTGGAAGTATGACTTCTGAAAATCAAGCTATTCAGCAAGAGATTGAAATCACTTGGCGTTAATTGTTGTGCATTATCGCTTAAAGCATTGTCTGGATCAATGTGCGTTTCTATCATTAAACCATCATAGTCCAAGTCCATTGCCCGTTGCGATAGTTCACTTATCAAGCTTCTTTTTCCCCCTATATGGCTAGGGTCACAGAGTAGCGGAAGGTCAGGAAATTCACCTTTCAATTCCATAGGAATTTGCCAAAGCGGAGTGTTGCGGTATTTGCTTTGCTGAAAAGTTTGAAAGCCACGGTGTATGGCACCAAGATTTTTGACGTCACATTTTAACAGCCTTTCCAAAGCCCCTTTCCAAAGTGATAAATCTGGATTGATGGGGTTCTTTACAAAAACAGGAAGGTTTGTGCCTCTGAGTGCTTCGGCAATTTCTTGTACGTTAAATGGGTTTACGGTAGTGCGCGCCCCAATCCATAATAAGCCAGCGCCATTTTTTAAAGCAATGTCTACATGTTCGGTGGAGGCTACTTCGGTAGCAAACTTAAAACCGAGCTCCTTTTGCACTTCCTTCACCCATTCAAAAGCCACTTCGCCCATGCCTTCGAAAGAGCCGGGGCGGGTTCGGGGTTTCCAAATTCCGCCTCTAATAAAGTCTACTTTAGAAAGGTCTAATCCTTTAAGCGTTTCTAAAAATTGACTTTGGCTTTCTATGCTACAAGGCCCGGCAATAATGATGGGCTTTTTGTCGCTGTCTAACCGTCTGTGTAAAGGGAGATTAGTCATGTATATTTCGTTTGCAACTCATTAGTAACAAAGGTAGGAGACTATTGGTTTGTTACTATATTTGCGGACTTTGAATATCGCTATGGAACTAAAAAAGTTTGTTGATTTTGACAACCTTACGAATGCCTTTGCGGCTCGAACTGACGAAGCACTTAAGCAAGCGCATTTTATTTTCTCTACTATGCAATCTCCCGGATTGGTAAAAGTAGGAATGGCCCTTACCAAGTGGTCGTTAAATGTAGGTTTGCCAGTAAAGGGAATCATTAGAAAAACCATTTTCAATTTGTTTTGTGGAGGCGAAACACTAGACGGATGTCAGCGTGCTACCAATGAGTTGGCGGCTTTTGGTATTGGTGCCATTTTCGATTATTCTGTTGAAGGAGAGAAATCTGAAGAAGGATTTGATGGAAGTGCACAAGAAATAATGAGAACCATAGACCGAGCGAGCCAATATGAGTTCATTCGGTTTTCTGCTTTTAAGATTACAGGCTTGGCTCATTTTGATTTACTGACTAAAATTCATGCAGGAGAAAAACTGACAGAAGAGGAAGCCGCTGCTTATGAAAGAGTGAAGGCTAGGGTAGATATGATATGTGCCGAAGCCAAGCGAAAGGATGTTTCTGTGTTGATTGATGCGGAAGAAACGTGGATTCAGAAACCCGTAACAGAAATTACGAGAGACATGATGGCCAAATACAATACGGAAAAGGCCTTAGTATTTTACACATTTCAGATGTATGCCCATAGCATGTTAGGCCATTTGAAAGAGCTACATGCCGATGCCAAAGAGAACAACTATAGGCTAGGCGCAAAGTTAGTGCGTGGGGCTTACATGGAAAAAGAGGCTGAAAGAGCGCAAGAAATGGGCTATGAAAACCCAATTCAACCTAACAAAGAAGCAACTGATAGAGATTTTGATGCAGCAACCGAATATTGCATTAAACATATTGATGATATAGGCCTTTTTGCGGGTTCACACAACGAGAAGAGTAATTATTTGGTAACACTTTATCTAGAAAAGTATGGTTTACCAAGAGATGATAGAAGGGTTTACTTTGGTCAGTTGTATGGCATGAGCGACCACATTTCATTCAACCTTGCGGCAGCAGGGTATAACGTAATTAAGTATGTACCTTATGGGCCAATTAAGGCTACCATTCCGTATTTGATGAGAAGGGCAAATGAAAATACTTCTGTAAAAGGACAAAGCGGACGCGAATTAACTTTGATTAAGAAGGAGTTGGAACGAAGAAAAGGAGCCAAAAAACAATTTGCTCATCAGGATAAATTTTAAGCTAATCGCTTTTGAAGTAAAGTAAAAAGCCTGACTTAGTTGAACTAGGTCAGGCTTTTTAATGTGTGTTGTTTTGATGTTAATGATTACTTCTTCTAACACCTTTCACTGTAACTACTGGCTTTTCAGTGATTAGATCATTTGGAATTTCTAATATTTCTATGCCTTCTTTAGTAAAAGTGCTTTTGACCAACGGATGGTCTTTAAGGGTTTGCCGTTCGGTTTCAGTTGGTAGTTTGAAATTACGTTTAACAGATTTTACCTCCACTACTTCTACGGGCACTTCAATTTCATTTTCGAAAATAATTTCATTATCCGAGGTACGTGTTGAATCGAGATACTCTATAAAAGGTTCAACCTCAACTTCCACATCGATGAGAACTTCTTCGAGTTCATCTTCCAATACAGGTTCAACTACATCGGTGCAGGCGTAAGCAATAAATAAGAGGCCTAAAATAGGCAGGGCGAGTAATGGTTTTAATTTGTTCATGACATTTGAGTTTAGTTTTTGAATCATTTTTAATCTTTTCTGAATGGGATGCTCGCTAAAGCTGGAAATCAAACTGCTGTTCACTTTGGCCAAGGCGAATTGCAATAATGATCTTTCGTAATGCTTTGGGTGCGTACGTTGTAATACCGAATGATCGGCTATGTATTCATGTTGAAGACGGATGGATTTAGCGTAGAGGTAACTAAATGGATTGAACCAATAAACACACTTGAGTACTTCAAAAAGCAGTAAATCCAGTGAATGCCTTCCTTCAATATGAGCAAGTTCATGCGCGATGATCTGCTGTTTTAAACTTTCGTTTTTATTCAGTTCTTTACCCACAAAAATGGTGTTGAAGAAGCTGTAAGCATCATTTCCTTCGGTTTCAACTACTTCAATACAGTTGTTCTGTAACGAAGGCCACTTGCCCACTTTTCGCTTTACAATGAAGAGTTTGAAAACCAGAATAATGACCGAGACGATTAATCCTAAAAGGTATAGGGCTTCGATAGAAACTAGTGGGTTTGTTTGGGTAGAAATTTCGGTAACACCAATTGGCGTGGAGGCAGTAGCCTGAGCCGCCAAAGCTGTTGTTGAACTAAAAGCAAATTGACTTTCGAAACTCAATAGAGGAATTAGTATTGAAGCCACAACCGTGAATAACAGGTAAAACCTATTCACAGAAAGTAATTTTTCCCCACGAAGGAAGAGCCAATAGAAGCCATAAAAGCTTGCCAGGCAAATCGAAGACTCTATTAAATAGCTATTCATGGTCTTTTAGTTTTTTCATCAAATCTTCCACTTGTTCGGGACTTAGCTTTTTTTCCTGCATCATAAATGAAAACAGCTTTTCGGCCGAGCCCTCGAAATAATTGCTCAAAAATCCATTCATGAAGTTTTTGGTGTAAGCTTTCTTTTTCACCGTAGCGGAATAAGAAAATGTATTGCCCACTTTCTCTCTGTTTACAAAGCCCTTGTTTTCCAAAATTTTCAAGAAAGTACCCACCGTATTATAGGCCGGTTTTGGCTCGGGCATTTGATCCACAATGTCTTTGATAAACATTTTATCGTGCTCCCAAACAATCTGCATTATTTGCTCTTCTGCTTTTGTTAAGTCTTTCATAACTCCTAATTCTTTCGGAAATCTCTTAAGCTTTTCGGACAACTCCTAATTATTTAGGAGTAAAATTTTTCGATGGAGCATAGAGACCGCTTTTAAATTCTGCAAAAAACCTCCAAAAGTTGTCTCCTAAATATCAGAGAGGATAAATGGTTCATCTGAAGCACAAGAAAAAACTTTTGGAGGGTTTCTAACTTCAGAAATATCCACATTACCCAACTATGCCTGTTTTATTGATCGAGTTCAGGTGAATACTACATAGAGACCGTTTTTAATTGTTTAATAAATGTGAGTGAATGACTAAATTGCGCCTCGAAAAAAATAAAGCAATGCAGATTTTAAGCGAACAGGAAATTGTCAGAAGACAAGAGCGGGAGGAACTTCAAAAGCTCGGTATTAACCCATATCCTTCAGAAACCTTTGAAGTAACCACTTACTCAAAGGAAATTAAGGAAGGATTTGATAAAGATCCTGAACGCTTTAAACAGATTACCATTGCAGGTAGAATGATGAGCCGAAGAATTATGGGTTCTGCCTCTTTTGCTGAAATTCAAGATTCTCAAGGCCGAATTCAGGTCTATGTAAGAAGAGATGATATTTGCGAAGGTGAAGACAAAACGCTTTATAATACGGTTTTCAAGAAGGTTCTTAGTATTGGTGATTTTGTTGGAATTAAAGGTTATGTGTTTAAAACACAGGTAGGGGAAATTTCTGTGCACGTTACGGAAATGACTGTGCTTACTAAATCTTTAAAGCCACTTCCTTTACCAAAAACTGATGCCGAAGGTAAAGTACACGATGCCTTTACTGATCCGGAGCAGCGTTACAGACAGCGCTATGTTGATTTGGTGGTGAACCCTCATGTAAAAGAGGCTTTTATAAAAAGAACGCATATGGTAAACTCAATGCGTCAGTTCTTGGCCGACAGAGGTTACCTAGAAGTGGAAACGCCAATACTTCAACCACTTTACGGTGGGGCAGCAGCAAGGCCGTTCAAAACACATCACAATACTTTGGACATGACGCTTTATTTGCGAATTGCCAATGAATTGTACCTAAAAAGATTAATTGTAGGTGGCTTCGATGGTGTTTTTGAGTTCTCTAAAGATTTCAGAAACGAAGGAATGTCACGTTTCCATAATCCAGAATTTACTCAAGTAGAGCTTTATGTGGCTTACAAGGATTACAACTGGATGATGGATTTAGTGGAGGAAATGGTAGAGAAAGTGGCCATTGACCTACACGGAACTACCAAAGTTCAGGTGGGTGAAAACATAATTGATTTCCAACGCCCTTGGAAACGCTTTACCATGTTCGAAGCCATTGAGCATTTTACAGGAATTGATATTTCTGAAATGAACGAGACTGAGCTGAGAGAAACAGCTAAAAAACTGAATGTGGCTACCGATGACTCGATGGGGAAAGGAAAACTCATTGATGAGATTTTTGGTGAGCACTGTGAAGGCAAACTAATTCAGCCTACTTACATCACAGATTACCCAGTGGAAATGTCGCCATTGGCGAAAAAGCACCGTAGCAAAGAAGGTTTGGTAGAGCGTTTCGAAGCGATTTGTAATGGTAAAGAAATTTGTAATGCATTCTCTGAATTGAACGACCCTATTGATCAAAGAGCGCGTTTTGAAGAACAACTGGAGTTAGGCAAAAGAGGAGATGACGAAGCTATGACTTTAGATGAAGATTTCCTTCGTGCCTTGGAATACGGCATGCCACCAACCGCTGGTTTGGGCATTGGTATCGATCGTTTGTCGATGATTATGACCAACTCAAAGTCGATTCAGGATGTGTTGTTCTTCCCTCAAATGAAACCAGAGAAGAAAGCAAAAATGGCTACGGATGATGAGTTTGTAAAAGAAGGCGTTCGATTAGAACTGGTTCAAATTCTTAGAAAACTGAATATCAATACCATTGCGCAACTCAAAGAACAAACGGCCTCTAAACTGCTCAACGATATGGGCGGCATGAGAAAGAAGCTCAAGCTTCAAGATGTGCAAGCGGCTAGCTTAGAAGAAATTGAAGGCTGGTTAAAGTAACATTTAACCCAATCTAAAAATACAGAAAGCCATTTTGCGAGAGTAGAATGGCTTTTTTGTTAATGATGGATGCGTTCTATTGTATCTCGTTAGTCGTTATGGTATCCAAGTTCTTCGTTCTTATCCCTAAGTAGGCTATACAATTCAAAATAATTTCTACTTTCAAATGCCCAATTTGTTATCAGGTTCATGATTTCTTCCATGTCTTCTATATAGGCCATTCGACTGTCAGCACCACGAATTCCTTTTTCATTAAGCTTCTTGCCACGAGTTAAAAAGATTTTCTTTTCTTCACGAATGACTTCTCTGGCGGATTTGTACTTCTCTCCTTCGGGTAGGAATTTCTTTAAAAGTTTTTCAATCCCTTTATAATAAACATTGTACTTTTCTTCTGGGTCGTCAGGTATACTGCCTAGAGCAAATTCTTTAAGCTCGTCTTGTGATTTAACGGAACCGAGTTCATCCAGAACCAGTTGTTCCCCAGTTTTGGTGTTAGCTTCTGAGAGTATCTCTTCAATTTCTCTACTCCTCTTTTCTTTTTCGAGCTTCTTTTGCTCTTCCGTCTTTTTTTTCTGTTCCTTGTCGCTATTTTCTTCGCTCATAATTAAACTAGTTCTAAATTATTTTTGATCTCCAGTATGATTTCACTTACTGTTTCTTTATTAAATGGTATGGCATTAATCTTCTGGACTGATTCATCTAGCCCAGGATCATATTTATTGTATCCAGGCCAATATGAAGGGTTGTCATAGCAATAGAAATTGTAAATCAAACAAGGATGTATATCCCATTCTTTGGCATATTTTTGAACAACAAAATGATTGGAAATCGATGGGACGATGAATTTATATCGTTCGTCAGGTAAAAAATATCTTCTGGCAAAATCATCAGCCTCTTCTTCGTTATCAAGCCACAAGTCTGCTTCACCTGTTAGATGAAACGATCGAGTTTTAATGTCATCTAAATGGTATAAAGCATGAAACAATTCATGCAATAGTGAAAACCAGATCGTTCCATATCTTTTGAATAGGTCTGTTATGATAATGCATGGCTTGTTGTTCACCACAAATGTTGCTCCGCGTACTTGTGTTTGAGGAATGTGCCTTTGAAATATTACCGTTATACCTGCATGATATAATGCTTTGCATACTTTAAAGAAACCATCCTTCTCATTCCTAGAATAGGGTTTTATTCGGCTGATCAAGTGCTTTAAACGATCGCGATCAAACTCATTAGGGTTATTGATAGTTTCAAATTGTGCATACGCTGTTCGAATCCAAAATGCTCGTAGTTTGTCACTAGCCGATATTTTAGATTTACTAAAGGCAACCCTAGTTAAGGTCTCATCTCTATATTCAAAGATGTTTTTAAGTCCAAAGAAAGAAACAATTCGTTCCTCGATTTCAGCCAGATTCTTTATGTCATTAATAAAACCGAGCTTTTTAAGCCCTGCTAAGTCGAAATTCTCAAAAATGAATTTCGCTTTTCTAGTCCTGTTTAGTTCTTTAGTTTTTTCGGCTGTATTTTGATTTAAATAAAGTTGAATTGTTTTTTCAACATCAAGATTAAGAAATTCACCGATCTTCAGAAGTTTAATTGTGTCGACCTGTTTAGCTTCATTGTCCAATATTGGCTCGACTGATTTTTTGTCCATTCCCAAAGCATCATACGCTTGAGATTTGGTTATATTCAGTAGAATTATTCTTTGTTCGAATAACTCTCTCAATGAGGGCGAATCTTCGCTACTGAATATGTCTGCTAATAATTTATCAATATCACTATGCATGAGGCAATTTTCCCTTGTTGGTTAATACTAACTCAGAACAATAAATCAAAGGTAGGAAAATTTTCCCACCATGTAAAAATAGATGTGCGAATAATATTAACGAGCGTTCACAATGATATAAAGCCTCATATACCTGCCGCATTTATCTCGTAGATATCTCACGCCTTTTAAGCTTCCTTTCAGCGAGCAACTATTGGAGGCTTGTTGGTGAAGAATATTAAGAATAGCGGAATATGATGTCCCACTAAATGGCTATGATTTTAGCTATTATGTTTTGAGGCGCTAATATTTTTTCTGGCGGATTGAGTTAGAGTCGATTACAGTTAAGTTTTTATCAAAGGATAATATGTTTTTAGAGATCAGGATTTCTAAAATTCTAGCAGTTTCTAAAGGGTCTTCTGGTTGAAGTCTGATAAAGATCACTCCTGCGTTTGGCCTGTAACCGTGTCTGAAAATTAGTTCTCCGTAGTCACTGTCATAGGTAATGATAGTTCGGTTCTCTGCAATGGCTATTTGCATAACTTGTTCGTCTGTAATACTAGGGTTATCAATGCCAATGGCTTTGATGTCATACCCTAAAGATTTAAGGTGAGTTACACTGGAGAATGGGACGTTCTCATTTGCTAAAAACTTCAATCTATCTTAGTTAAGAGGTGGTGTACAGTAATCCATCTTTCAAACATGCTTGGATATAAGAAAATACCGCTTGCAAAGATTCATGATTTAGTCGCGGATAGTTTTCTAGGATTTGATCTTCGGTCCATCCTTGGGCTAACAGTCCGATGATATGTTCAACAGACACTCTTGTGCCTTTTACCGTTGGCTTACCTAATAATACTGTGTCGTCTGCAATGATATAGTTTCTCCAATCCATAGTCTAAAAATACGAAATTTATGAGTTTCTAGTTCGGTTTTAAATAAGTAGCAGGCATCCTTTCTCAAAGTTTATGTATGCTACATTCATAGCGTATATATCTCATGTAATTTATTAAAACTTGATAAGCACCCAAATAAGAATAGCGCCAAAGAGATTTTCTTAAAGCCAATTTTTGCGCCTAAAATGATAAACCGTTAAAACGGTTCAGAGAGTAGTTGTATAACCATAGCCCACGGTTTAAACCGTGGGCTATGTTGTGGGTATATCTCTGTGAAATGGTTTTAACCATTTAAATTAAAGTGTTGTCGGCAACAGTCTAGGGTCTATTATCTATCATCTAATCTCTAACCCCTCAAAAAATCAATTATCGAAGAAGCTTCTTCTGCGGCTAAGTTTCAAATCTTTAAGTGCCGAAGCTTTAATTTGAATGTCGATAGAGGAGGAGGTAAATCGCGCTAAAAGTAATCAGTTGCCTGCTTTTATCTTTTTGATTTCTTCGGAGAGGGCCGGAATGTTTTTCTGGATTATTGCCCAAATTATTTCATCATCTACTGAGTCGTAAGCATGAGCAATTAGGTTTCTGAGCCCAATAATTTTTGCAGACGAAGATATTTTTAGATTTGGTTCTATGGAGTGGAATTTCTTTATCGCCTCGCCTATTATTTCTAGGTTTCTTTCCGTAGCTCTTTTTACCACAATCTCCTTTTGATAGTTTTCGAAATTATTTTCAACCAAGGATTTGAAGTGCTCTAGTTCTTCAATTACACTCTCAATATCTAAAATGTATTTTAGTGCTCTAGGCTGCATATAATTCTTTTTTTGAGTCGTTTATAGACTGAATAAGAATCGGGTTTTTCAAAGACTTACGAGAAACTAAGTCAACGCTTCTGCCAAGGAGCGTTTCAAGCTTTTCTTTCAAATCGAAATAATTATCTGCATAATCTAGAAGCTCCAGTTCTTCTGAAAATTGAATCAAAAAATCAATGTCACTATTTCCGTGCAAGTTATTTTTAGCTGCAGAGCCAAATAAAGCAGCAGAAATTACCTTGTGTTCTTTGAACAAGGCATAAATCGCATCTAAATTATTTTCGATAATGGAGACCATGGATGATAAAGATAGTGAATAGTATAATCTTGAAATAGAGCCATACTCAAATTACTTAAGAGTGAACTAAATGATGGCAACACATGCACTTTAAACGTCTATGAACATTGGGTTTATTGTTTGCGAAAAACCTTTTGAACGCTAACATAATAACAAATAACGTTTAACCCCTCAAAAATCAATTATCGAAGAAGCTTCTTCTGCGGCTAAGTTTCAAATCTTTAAGTGCCGAAGCTTTAATTTGAATGTCGATAGAGTAGGAGGTAAATCGTCCGAATGGAATCCAGTTACCCGTTAGCTCCCAACAGCCTAGGTCGCGATATACGCCTAACGAACTTTGTGTAAATTCTTTTAACTCTACATCATAACCCGTATTAAAAGTGAGTTGCCACTTTTCGGAAACGGCCACTTGACCATTCATTTTAATGGATTGGCGTGTGGTTGTAGAAAACTTATTATTAAATAAATTTTGGCTAAAGGAGTAATTATAACTGAACCTAACGTTCCATGGTACGGAAATATCAACATAAGCATTGGGGTCGTCAAAATATTGAGGTACCCGCTGTTGATTCACCATGTCTCCATTATTTAAAGTGCCATAACCATCGTCTTCTCCGTTTAAAAATCCACCTCCTTCAATTGCCGCCATACCACCAGCTCCGCCCCTCATAGATGAAGACGAATTATTGTTTGATGCCTTTGAATTGAGGTTGGTGCTCAAAGAAAAACGCCCACTTCTTATTTTTCCAAGCCCTTTGCCTTGTGTAAGCGCAATTACATCTACCCTTTTGATTACATCGCCCTCGCCATCATTGGTGGTTAAATAAGTGTAAGGGTCTAAAACTATACCCGCACTAATGTCGATTTTGTTTTTAAACAGTGTAGTTCTTGCGGCTATATTATAATCCGAAAGATTGAATGAGTCGGCCAGAAAGTTGTAGCTGGTAGAAAACGAAAGGTTCTCAAGAATCGACACCTTTTCAGATTTGGTGGTATCGTTCCTCACTTTCATTTCAACCTTATTACTAACGTTAAAAGTAATAGCTGCCGATTCCCCTAAAGATGGGCTTCCATAAACAAAGCCGTTGTACTTAGATAAAAACTGATAAACTGGCTCTCCGGTAGAGGTGGTGTCTACTTGAATGTTTTTATAATAACCATACTTCTCTTGCCCAAAATCAGGACGGTAACTGAAACTTAAACTGGGCTGCATGATATGGCGTAAAGATTCAATTTTACTACTAGGTTTAAAGTTTTTAGTACCATATAATTGAGTAGAAACATTAACGTTAGCCCCGTAGGTAGATGCCCTCGAAAAGCCATTTAATGTATCTATTCTAACCGCATTCTCATCTTCTAAATAGGTGTAATCGAGTTCCTGTAAATACCATAGTTCCTGAAAATTGATAGAAGGAGAAACGTTAAAGTTTTTCAAAAATGGAAATGAAGTGGAAATAGGAATTGAGTGTTTTGCACCGTTTTGGGCATTGGCAAATAACTCTGGAAGTTTGGCAAAAGTAACTGCTAAGGTATCGGCCTCACTGGTAGAATTGGAAATGTCAAATCCAGCGGTATTTGGTCTGATTAAGTTGGTGATCTTATTTGATGTACTGAAGGCCCAAGAGAAAGAAAGCCTCTTTAAAGCTTCTTGCTTGGCGGTTGAAAATGGCATAACCCTGGTCATGTTCAAAGAAAAATCAGGCAGAGATACATCAAGAATATTGGTTTGAATATTCTGCGAATGACGGGCATTTAAGCCATAACTAAAGCGGTTATTCGCGAAACTTCCTGTTAGCGATATGTTCGAACGGAACTCTGAACGAATCGTATTCTGGAAGTTTTCGGTGGAAATATTATTGTTGTTGTATGAGCTTGTTCCAGCATTGATACTTGCCGAAAAACGAGTTTTACCTCTTGATTCTGGCCTGTGAGAAATGGAAACCCAAAAGTCATTTGAGTTCAATGGATTTTCGTCTATCTCAGGAGTTTTGCTTTTATTATACCTAAGGTCTACACTGCCACTATACTTGTAGCGTTTTTTATAGGTGGAGCGTACATTTAACCCGAAACTACCCTTGAAATAATAATCACCAGTGACAGCAGTTCTTAAGTACTCATTATTGCCAAAGAAATAACCTCCTTCGCGCAAGAAAATTCCTCGCACCCTTTCTTCCCCATATTTTGGAAACAGAATTCCAGATTGCGCATCGCTTTTAACATCGGGGAAGAAAGCAAAAGGCAGAGCGAATATTGTAGGGATATCGCCAATATACAATTGGGCAGGGCCTGTAATGATTTTATCGCCCGGAATTACCTTGATTTTATCAGCCTTAATGTAAGTAGTAGCTAACAATTCGGCACAAGGGATAAACTTTCCACCTTTAATATAGGCGCTACCATCTTGGTTCTTTTTGATTTCTTCACCCGAAACGTAGCCTTCATCTTGCTTGGTTACTACGCCTGTAATTTTGGCTCGGTTGGTTGCGAAGTTGTAGCGAATACCCCGAGTTTCATATACTCCGCCCTTATCTTGAAAAACAGGAAGGCCAATCCAGCTGCCCGTAGAATCTTGAACCCCTTTGGCAATAAGTTCATTTTGATTTCTATCGATAATAATTTGTGCAGCATCTAATTTAATATCGCCATACTCGATGTAAGCATTTCCGTATAAGTACGTTACATTCGTAGCAGTTTTGGTGATAATCGAATCTTCGGCATAGTACAAAATAGTAGTTTCTATGCCATTGTTCTTGATTTTGAGGGTGTCTGTACCAACTGGTCTGGTTGTTGTTGGGCTGGTGCTGAGCGGAGTAGGTTCGATCTTAATAGGATCATTCTTTAAACCTCCTTCTTGGGCCCTTAGGCCAAACGCCATCAGTAGTAAAACTAATATGAAAGATATGTTTCTAACAGAGACCAAAGGATTTTTCGCTTTATAGAAAAAATTCAGATTTTTGTGTAAAGGTATTCTAATAACCATTTCTATGCGAACCAAAGTAAAAAATAATAGGCTTGTTCTTCTTGCTTTGTCATTGGCTTTACTAGTTTTTGCTCCATATCAAGGGCTTTCTCAAGCGGCTAAGCCTAAATTTAAAGTGGTGATTGACCCAGGTCATGGCGGAAAAGACTCTGGTACGCGAGGGAAGAATTTACTTGAAAAAAACGTTGCACTTGCCGTATCCATGAAAGTAGGGGAGTATTTAAATGAACTTTTAGACAACGTTGAGGTTATTTACACTAGAAAAACGGATGAATACAGCCATCCCAAAGTTCGTGCCATCATAGCTAATGAGGCCAATGCAGATTTATTTGTCTCTATTCATGCCAATGCCATGCCTGCGGGTAATGAGCACGTATATGGAACAGAAACCTATGTAATGGGGGTTAAAAATGAAGGTAGAAACTTTGAGGTAGCCAAAAGAGAAAACTCTGTAATCTTGTTAGAAGAAGATTATAAAGAGAAGTATCAAGGCTTTGACCCTACTTCGCCTGAAGTAAATATTGCTTTTTCTATTATGCAGGAAGCATTTCAAGAAAATAGCATTTTGCTTGCGCAAAACGTTGAAGATCAGTTTTCTAAAAGGGCAGGAAGGAAGAGTAGAGGAGTGAAGCAGTCGAGTTTATGGGTATTATGGAATACCTCTAT
Source organism: Roseivirga seohaensis subsp. aquiponti (assembly GCF_001267955.1). NCBI lineage: Bacteria > Pseudomonadati > Bacteroidota > Cytophagia > Cytophagales > Roseivirgaceae > Roseivirga > Roseivirga seohaensis. Next base: position 182,213 of record NZ_JSVA01000007.1, on the reverse strand, counting down.
GCCTAGTGTTTTGATAGAACTTGGCTATCTTACCAACCCAAAAGAGGAAAGAGAGCTGGGATCTGCTGAAGTACAGGATTATTTAGCTTCGGCAATTTTTAGAGCAATTCGAGATTATATTAATTATTTGGAATCAACAAGGTAGATAGTGGCAAAGGGAAGAGAATTTAAAGTCGGTTTATTTGCGGTGCTCATGTTGGGCTCACTTTATATAGGTTTCAACTATTTAAGGGGACTCGATGTTTTTTCCCCATTAAACACCTATTACGTTAAGTATAGTAATATCAGTGGCTTAAATAAGGGCGACAGGGTAATTCTTAACGGATTAAATGTAGGTACGGTGCTCGAGCGTAAATTCAGCTCAGATGCCTATAACGAAATATTGGTAACACTCGCTATCGACAACACCATTAAAATGAAAGAGGGTACTGTGGCTCGATTGGCCAAACCAGATATTCTTGGGGCTTTGGAAGTACAGCTGATTTTAAACCCAGAGGGTGAACGGGTACTTGAAAGTGGTGACTTTTTGAGCGGTGAAATGGACAGAGGTATTACCGAAATGATTACCGAAGAAGGTCTTTCTGCGGCTAACAGCTTAAACTCTGTAGTGAAAAAAATAAACGATGTACTAGAACCATTCGCGTCTAGAGCCGATACCATTGCCTTAGCCATAGATAACTTTAAACACTTTTCCGATTCCTTAACTTATATGGCTGGTACGCTCAATTCTGGTATGGAGCAAATCAATCTTAGAATTGAATACGTTACCGATTCTATTGTAGCAGCTATGGGTGGTGTTCGACCACTATTGGATGAATACACAGCTTTGGGTGAAAAACTTAATGCTATAGATGTAGAATCACGTTTAATGCGAATGGATTCGGTGCTAATGGGTACTCAAGAATTTATAGGTAGATTGAATTCTAATGAAGGAACTCTAGGTAAACTGATGACCAATGATTCGCTGTATAATGCGTTGAATAGCTCTATGACCGATTTAGATAGTCTGTTCATAGACCTGAGAGAGAACCCAAAACGCTATGTTCATTTTTCAATTTTTGGAAGAAAGAACAGGCCTCCAGCAGACAAAAAGAAAAAATAAATTCCTGAGCGAATAAATCTTTTTGATAACATTAAATCTTGGGTTTACTTTAGATCAAAGGTAATTATCATACTCCCGTTCTTATCGGGCTAACACTTGCATATGGATATTGAATTCAATAAAAACGATGACACTATGCGCCAATTGGTGTATAGACTCGATGAAAAACTCAAGAAAGTAAAATTGGGTGGAGGCGAAAAGAAAATTGAATCACAACATAAGAAAGGTAAACTCACCGCTCGCGAAAGAATCGAATATCTTATTGATGATGGTAGCGACTTTTTAGAAGTAGCGGCTTTGGCTGGTGATGGCATGTATGCCGATGTAGGCGGTTGCCCTTCTGGCGGTGTTGTCACAGGTATAGGTCAGGTAAGCGGTCGCGATTGTATGATTGTAGCCAACGATGCCACCGTGAAAGCAGGGGCTTGGTTTCCGATTACAGCAAAAAAGAACCTTCGTGCTCAAGAAATTGCGATGGAAAACCGTCTGCCAATCATTTATTTGGTAGATAGTGCAGGTGTATTTCTTCCAATGCAAGATGAAATTTTTCCCGATAAAGAACACTTCGGAAGACAGTTTAGGAACAATGCGAAAATGTCTTCCATGGGTATTATTCAAGTAGCCGCAATTATGGGTAGCTGTGTGGCTGGTGGTGCTTATTTGCCAATTATGAGCGATGAGGCGGCTATTGTTGATAAAACTGGTTCTATTTTCTTAGCAGGTTCTTACCTAGTAAAGGCTGCTATTGGTGAAGATATTGACAATGAAACTTTAGGTGGTGCTACAACTCAATCTGAAATATCTGGCGTAACCGACAATAAGTTCCCAAACGATCAGGCTTGTTTAGATTATATTAGAAGCGTTTTTGATAAAATTGGAGAGTTTGAAAAAGCAGGTTTCGATAGAAAGGAACCTAAGGCTCCAAAGGAAAACCCAGAAGAAATTTACGGTATTATGCCGGATAGTAGGGTAAAACCTTACGAGATCAAAGAAATCATTAAACGTATAGTAGATGACTCTGAGTTTGATGAATATAAAGAGGCTTATGGCAAATCCATCGTTTGTGGCTATGCCCGAATCGAAGGTTGGGCTGTAGGAATTGTAGCCAACCAACGTTTGGTGGTAAAATCGAAAAAGGGCGAAATGCAGATGGGCGGAGTAATTTATTCCGATTCAGCCGATAAGTCAGCGCGATTTATCATGAACTGTAACCAACGTAAAATTCCATTGGTGTTTTTGCAAGACGTTAGCGGTTTTATGGTAGGTAGCCGAGCTGAGCACGGAGGGATTATTAAAGACGGTGCTAAAATGGTAAATGCCATGGCCAATTCTGTAGTGCCAAAATTCACTATAGTAATGGGTAACTCATATGGCGCAGGCAATTATGCAATGTGCGGAAAGGCTTATGATCCGCGATTGATTTACGCTTGGCCTACCGCTCAAATGGCGGTAATGAGTGGCGCAGCAGCAGCCAAAACCTTACTTCAAATCAAAGTAGCCTCGCTAAAAGCACAGGGTAAAGTAATTGAACCAGAAGAAGAGAAGAAGTTGTTAGAAGAAATCACAGACAGCTACAATGAGCAATTGAGTCCGTATTATGCGGCTTCTCGCATTTGGGTAGATGGAATTATTGATCCTTTAGACACCAGAAAGGTGATTGCTAAGGGAATTCAAGCGGCCAATCATGCACCAATTCGTGAACAATTCAATGTAGGGATTATTCAAACCTGATAATGAACGAAACAGAAAACCTGACCAATAAAGAATTAAAAGCATTGATTTCGCTGCTGGAAGATGATGACGCTGAAGTGGTTGATCATGTGGAAAGCAAAATCAAATCGCTGGGCACTCATATTATCCCTTATTTAGAATTTGAATGGGAGGGAAGTTTTAATCCAAGAGTGCAGAAAAGAATAGAGGAGTTGGTGCATTCTCTTCAGTTTCAACTGCTCAGAGAAAAACTGGAAGCTTGGAAGGAAAAAGACGGTGACGATCTTTTGGAAGGAATGTGGTTGGTGAATACCTATCAATATCCTGATTTAGAATACGATGACCTGAAAAAGGATCTGGAGCAAATTTATTACGAGGCCTGGCTTGAGTTTAGAACCGATGTACATCCAGTGGATCAGGTGAAAATCTTGAATTCAGTTATTTTCAATAAACTCAAATTTGGAGCGAATACTAAGAATTTCCATTCTACAGGAAACTCTATGATGAATGTGGTGCTTCAAACCAAAAAAGGGAATCCAGTTTCTCTTTGCATAGTATATGCCTTGGTTGCTCAAAAATTGAAGCTCCCCATCTATGGTGTGAATTTGCCCAACCTATTTGTGCTTACGTATAAGAAAGGGGAAACTCAGTTTTATATCAATGCTTTCAATCGCGGCTTGATTTTCTCTAAAAAGGAAGTTGATGATTATGTAGCGAACTTAAAACTAACGCCTAAAGATCAATATTACGAACCATGCACTAATGTAGATATTGTGGTTCGTGTATTGCGAAATCTTTCCATTGCCCATGAAAAACTTGGCAACACCGAAAAGGTAGAGGAAATTAAATCTCTGATCGAAATTTTAGCAGACAAGGCCATTGATATGGAGTAGAGTGTTGAGATACGCTGTATTCTCTAGAAATGAATAGTTTCTGCTTTAGCCCGCGTTAAGTCACCCCGTAGGCCCCGAGACTTCGGGGTTTTTCAGTTGAGCAGATAAGGGTGTGGTTCTTAATAAAGCGGACGGAGTCCTAGTGTCCATAAGTAATCACAGGTTCTGCCAAAGGCAGATAAATCAGAGAACCTGCAAAAGCCTTTAGGGTTTTACTTTTTGAGGGTCTTGGCGGCTATCCCAAAAGGACAGAATATGCAGTGATTCGTCTTTGACCTCATAGAAAATTAAGTAGTCACGAACAATCTTAATTCGAACATTAGGGATGTCGGTTTTACGTCCAATATCTGGGTTGGAGATAATTAAGTTTATTGCTTCTTTGATCAGCGTATTGAGTTTTAAACTGTAGGCTTTGCTTTTATTACGGTTGACCCAGTATTCCAGCACTGATTTACGTTCTGCTTGCGCTTTTGGGGACCAAACTACTTTTTTAACCATTGGTCAATTTCATCATCGGCTTTTTCAGACGATATGCCATTTCCTTTCTCAATCATTTGTTGTGATTCAGCAACCACTTGTTTTTGAGCATCAGACGTTAGGTAAATGGAGTCGTCAAAATCAACAGCCAAAAGTCTGTAAACTTCCTCAAGCACATTCGGGTCTGTAATAGATTTGATCTTTTCAATTAGTCTATTGACATGATGTTCTTCGGATTGAATCATGAAATCAAGTTATAAATAATTTCAGAAGATTCCTGATTAGAGTGGGGTTCAAGGTGTTTTTTTGAGTTCTAGTTTTGTCAAAAAGATAACCCCCCAAGAAAAGCTGATAATTCTCTAACATTAAACTTAATAATGGCAGACAGAGTCCTAGTGTCCATAGTTGGTCACAGGTTCTGCCTAAGGGCAGATAAATCGGAGAACCTGCGACAGTGTTACAACGGTGACTAATGACCAATAACTAATCAACCAATAGACTAATAACTAACCCTAAAACTTATCCAAAAGTGGAGGAAGGTTTTTAAGAATGTCTTCCGTCATGGCATCAAGGCTGAAATCGTGTTTCCAACCCCAATCTGCTCTCGCTTGAGAATCGTCAATGGTATTGGGCCAGCTATCGGCTATGGCCTGACGGAAATCTGGCGCATAATCAATTTCGAATTCAGGCATTTGTTTTTGAATAGACGCTGCCATTTCTTTTGGCGTAAAGCTAATGGCCGAAAGGTTATAGCTAGAACGTACTTTCACTTGTTCTGCAGGTGCTTGCATCAGGTCGATGGTTGCCTTAATCGCATCAGGCATATACATCATTGGCAAGGCCGTGTTTTCTTTTAAGAAACAGGTGAATTTCTCTCCTTTCAATGCTTTGTGGTAAATATCCACAGCGTAATCTGTTGTGCCACCACCCGGCAATGATTTGTAACCAATAAGGCCTGGGTACCTGATGCTTCGAACATCCACTCCGTATTTATCGAAGTAGTATTCGCACCATCTTTCGCCAGCAAGTTTACTGATGCCATATACGGTATTAGGGTCTTTTTCACAGAACTGAGGCGTATTGTCCAAAGGCGTGTTCGGTCCGAAAACGGCAATAGAACTTGGCCAGTAAATTTTGTCTAGCTTTTTCTCCTTGGCCAATTCCAACACATTCAATAAGCTGGTCATGTTCAAGTTCCAAGCCCACTGAGGATTAGATTCGCCTTTGGCAGAAAGGATGGCCGCCAAATGATAAATCTGTGTGATTGAATGTTTTTCAACAACCTCCTTCAGCTGAGCCGCATTCATTACATCTAGTTTCTCGAAAGTGAAACCAGCAATGTTGGCGTGTGGTGAAGAAATATCAGAAGCAATGATGTTTTTGTTTCCAAAAACCTCACCGAGCGCAATTGTCAGTTCCGATCCTAATTGTCCACTCGCTCCGATGATAAGTACTCTAGTCATTTGCTTCTTAATTTTAGTTGTAATCGTTCAATCAGAAATCTATTCTTCTTTTTCTGCTTAAAGAACAGAAAGTTTCTGAACGGTATTAGGTTATTAAGAGCTAGAACCCATAAAACCCCTGACCGAATTGCGCTGCAATATTAGCGAATGGAATAGAATAAGTAAAACCTTTGCCAATACGAATAGCCGTTCGGAACCCATATTTTTTATATTTGCATTGCGATGGAAATCAAGGACTTTGAATCTTATTTAAAAGACAAGAAAATTGACTCGGATGCTTTTAAAAAAGGGCAGCCCGAACAGTGGTCTAAATTCAAAGTTTTATATGACCAAATGCACCCTAATAGCTTTACAGCTCAAAAATTATTTCTCATTAACCCAATTAGGAGAGCATTTCCACTAAAAGAAGAGCTGCTAGAGAAAGCAGTGCCAACAGCGGCAGCCCGCCCTAAAGTGATGATGAGACCCAAACCGAAAACAAATTAATTATGTTCGATACACTCCAACCCAAACTTCAGGCTGAACTAGCAGAAATTAAAGAAGCCGGACTTTATAAAAAAGAAAGAATCATTACCACTCCCCAAGCGGCCGACATCAAAACGGCTGATGGAAGAGAAGTAATCAACTTTTGTGCAAATAACTATTTGGGGCTTTCTTCACACCCTAAGGTGGTTGAGGCTGCTAAAAAAGCGATTGATACGCATGGTTTCGGTATGTCTTCGGTTCGTTTTATTTGTGGAACACAAGACATTCACAAAGAGCTAGAGCAAAAGATTTCAGAATTTTTGGGAATGGAAGATACCATTCTTTATGCCGCAGCCTTCGATGCTAATGGAGGTGTTTTCGAACCGTTATTGGGTGCCGAAGACGCGATTATTTCAGATGCGCTAAACCATGCTTCGATTATTGACGGTGTGCGTTTGTGTAAAGCCATGCGTTTCCGTTACGACCATAACGATATGGACAGCTTAGAGCAGCAGTTGAAAGATGCAGATGCTAAGGGAGCACAAAACAAAATCATTGTAACCGATGGCGTGTTCTCAATGGACGGCACCATTGCACAATTAGATAAAATCTGTGATTTGGCTGATAAATACAAAGCTTTGGTGATGACAGACGAATGTCATTCCACAGGTTTTATGGGTAAAACAGGTAGAGGCGTTCATGAATTCAGAAACTGCATGGACCGTGTAGATATTATCACGGGTACTTTGGGTAAGGCCCTAGGCGGTGCGTCTGGTGGTTTTACTTCTGGTAAGAAAGAGGTGATCGAAATTCTTCGTCAGCGCTCAAGACCTTATTTGTTCTCCAACACTTTGGCACCTTCTATTGTAGGTGCTTCTATTGCGGTATTCGATATGCTTTCTGAAGCCACCACTCTTCGCGATAAGCTGGAAGAAAACACCAAATACTTCAGAAGTAAAATGACCGAAGCTGGTTTTGACATTAAGCCGGGCGAGCACGCTATTGTACCTGTAATGCTTTACGATGCCAAATTGGCTCAAAAAATGGCCGATGCACTTTTAGAAAAGGGCATTTACGTGATTGGCTTCTTCTACCCTGTAGTGGCGAAAGGCCAAGCCAGAATTAGAGTTCAGGTTTCTGCTGGGCACGAAATGCACCATTTAGACAAAGCCATTCAAGCCTTTACCGAAGTAGGTAAAGATTTAGGAGTGATTTAACGTTTCAGAAGAACTGATTAGTAAAGAGGCCATTGGATTCAATCTGATGGCCTCTTTTTATGCTATTTTTTTGCGGGACAAGTATTGAGCCCTACGAGCGTATAGAGTGGGCAAAAGCTCACCAAGCTGGTCAGAAGAAATACTGCGGCCAATACCAATAATACGATGCCCAATGTACCAGTCACTATGTTGCCAAAATAAAGAATTGCAATCACCATTGCGATTAAAATTCTTACTGCTTTGTCTGCATTACCCATATTCTTTTTCATAATCTCAATAGTTAAGTGGTTTCGAATAAAAGCACAATTCCCGTGATGATTATCAGGCACAATCCGCAAACAATCAGCAGTTTAAGTGCTTTTGCTTTCATATCATGAAGTTAGCGGATGCCTCATTGCCGAATACTGATATAAGTCATGCCGCAAGGAGATTTAATCACTGGTTTAGGCCTTGCGATAAAATGGCAGTGGACTTGATTTGGCTGTGAGGCTATTAGAGCAAGCTGTTGTGTTTTTTCCCTTATTCCATCTGAAAACTTTAGAATACACAAAATCAAATTTGATCTGTTATTCTTTTGAAACGACTATTCTTTTAGTTATCCTTGTTAGTGTGGTTGAACTTTAAGGAGGAGTAGATAGTACATAGTATTGAGTAGCTAGATTTTTGATAAATGAAAAAATATGGATACTGCCTTTTGGAGGGTTGTCTTCACCCTTAAAGTCCCTCCAAAAGTTGGTTTACTAAACATTCAACTGATAATGAGAGTAAATTTTTCTGTTTTACTACTTCTGATAGTTCTATGGAGCTGTTCTGACGAGAAGTTAGAGGGGTTAGATGAATCTGGTTTGAACATAGATGAGTTTCGGTCTTATAAAATAGACATGGATATGTCTCAAACTAAACTGGCCGACTTAATAGATACCATTGAAGTAATGAGGCTAGAAGAAACGCCAGAGTCACTGCTTGGTTATGCAAGTCGTTTACAAGAGTACAGCGATGGGTTCGTTATGGCCAGCGAAAAGGTTGGAGTCCTTTTTTTTAATAAGGAAGGTGACTTTATGCATAGTTTCAATCATAAAGGATCAGGGCCAGGTGAGTATGCTGATATTTATGGTTTTTGGATTGAGGGAGATACAATTGCGATTTTTTCTAAAGCAAGTCAACATATAAAGCGATTTGATTTCAAGGGGGATTTTGTCAGCTCAATTAGAATTCCCTATTACGCCCATCATGTTTATCCCATAAAAAACGGTTTCGTGTATGACTTGAATTATGGGGTGATTGAAGATTCACTCAAGTATAGGGCAGTAGTAGTCAATTCAGAACATAAGTTGGAAAAAGCACTTTTGCCATTTAATACTTTTCCCAAAATGCATTACTTCTCTAATTCTCCTTCATTAAAGCCCTATGGTAATGGGGCTACTTATTTAGGAGTAATGAGCGACTCGTTGTATCTGGTCCAGAATAATCAAGTCAGACCACTGGCTCATTTTGATTTTGGGGAGAAATGGTATTGGACTGAAGAGGCTAAAATGAACCCTAAAATGTATATGCCGAGCAAGGGCGAAAAGGTGGATAATATTAACTCGTACATTGGAGAGGGGCATATTTGGCTAACTGCCACCTATATAATGACAGATACTCAACCCTTTCTCATAAATAGGCTTACTGGGGCAGTCGTTTCAATCGACCTGAGGAACCAAGGCGATGGACGGTATACAATTTCTCCGATAAAATGGGAAGGCGATTCTTTTTTTGGCTCAATTCAATCCAATGACTTAATTACTTTGATAAGTGAGTTGGATCAGTCTCGAATAAAGTTCAGCAGGGGCACAACCTTAGAAGAAATTGAGTCTTCAGAGAACCCAGTGCTGATGTGGGTGAAGTTTAAGGTTGAGTAGATAGTACATAGTATTTTGTAATTAGATTTTTGATAAATGAAAAAATATGGATACTGCCTTTTGGAGGGTTGTCTTTACCTTTAAAGTCCCTCCAAAAGTTTGTTTACTAAACATACAATTGACAATGAGAATATATTTTTCTCTTTTACTACTTCTGTTAACAGCGTGTAGCTGCGCTGAAAAGGGTAAGGTTAATGACAAGGAGGCTATCAGTTTGGACGACTTTAAATCATATCATCTTGATTTGAACCTGCCCAAAGAGAATTTTATCGATATGATTGAGTCTGTAGAACTGATGCAATTTGAAGAAACCGATGAGTCACTTTTATCTACGATCCGAAAAATCAATAGGCTCGATGATGGCTTTGTCTTTCATACAGATAAAAAGTTGGGAACGAATGAACATACGACAATCTACTTTTTTGACGTAAATGGAAATTTCAAGAATAAAATAAACCGACAAGGACAGGGGCCAGAAGAGTATAGCTCAATCGAAGATTTATGGATAGAGAACGGTTTGGTCGCAGTGTATTCAATGCCCAAATCGGTGATTTATCGTTACACCACTGAAGGTGAGTTTGTAGACTCGCGTAAATTATCCGATCAACTTCGTGTCGGAGGTATTCGGCCTTATAAAGGTGGCTATGTTGCTGAAATGAATTTTCATTCTATCAATGACACCTCTTATTACAAATTCGTAAAACTGAATAAAGATTTAAAACTGGAAAAAGCATATCTGAAATATAACAAGGCACCCAATGGAATGATGATGCCTCTTGCTTACTCCACGGTGATTTCCTACCAAGATGGAGTTCAGCTTTTTAGGGTTTTTAGCGATACCGTTTATTCCTACCAAAATGATGAATTCGCTCCTTTAGTGCATTTTGATTTTAAAGAAGATTGGTTTTGGAAAGACAAACCTGAACCTACTTCTAAGGATTTACAGAAAGTAGAGGCCGAGAATAACGCTTGGGTGATAGGCATGGCAATTGGTCAAAAACACATTTATGCAGATGCCTTGATTGGCTATTCGCATTGGGAATATTTTCTAATTGACAGAATGAATGGAAAGGTCAAACGAATGGAAATGCCAAAAGGTAAATCCGTGAGTGAAGAGTTTTTATACTTGGGTTGGGAGGAAGACAGGTTAATGTTTTCTGTTACTACAAGCGATGTTTCTAACATTCTATCTGCGCTGGATGAAAATCAAATCAAATACCGCCAAGGCACCACTTTAGAAAAAATTGAATCCTCTGAAAATCCGGTGCTGATGTGGGTGAAGTTTAAGGAGGGGTATTGAGTACATAGTATTTTGTAATTAGATTTTAGAAAAAGATCAAATATAGAACTGCCTTTTGGAGGGTTTTCTTCTCCCTTAAAGTCCCTCCAAAAGTTGGTTTACTAAACATACAACTGACAATGAGAATAAATATTTGCCTTTTACTACTTCTATTGAATTCTTGTTCTGGAACGAACAATACTGCTGAAAGTCTTTCATCTTCTTCCGATGAGTTCAAAGTTTTTACCATAGACCTGAAGGCCGAAAAGTCCAAGCTTTCCACTTTGATAGATGAAGTGGAGATTATGAGGCTGGAAGAAGGTGAAGAGGGTTTGTTGAGCACGATCGCTTACTTTAATGAAATAGAGGATGGTTTTGTTTTTACTAGCGGAGAGGAAAAGGGTGTCTTTATTTATTCGTCCACAGGTGAGTTAAGAAAAAAGATCAATCATTCAGGAAAAGGTCCAGCAGAATATTCTGATATAAAAGGACTTTGGGTGAAGGAGGATACGCTCTTTGTGTACTCCTTTTACATCAAAAAAGTACTCAAGTATAATTTGGATGGGCGCTATTTAGGAGAATCGAAGCTGGTGCATAATTACGGAGATATCTACCCCAACGGAAAAAGTTATGTGGCAGACTTGAGCAGTTATGGTTTTTACGATAGTGTCAAATACAAACTCGCCTTTTTAGATACCGATTTTCAAAGTAAGTCATTTTCCATCCCTCAAAACCTACCGCCTCCATTTCCAGTTAGGGTGAGCCTGAATAGTTTCAGTCCCTACAAAGACGCGCTTACTTATAAAACCCTAACGAGTGACTCTGTTTTTTTGGTTGAGGGAGATCAGGCTCGACCACTATTAAAAATGGATTTCGGGAATGATTGGCTATGGTCAGACCCAGATGTTTTGGAGAATCCTGAACAAGCCTCTAATTTCTTGCAGACCAAACAAAAAGTATGGACATTGAATGCAAGCATTGGGGAAAGGTATGTTTTTTATTATTACGGCTTGGGCTTAAATACTCCCACATGGGCGCTATTGGACAGATATACCAGCAAAGAAACCAGAATAGACCTGACTAAAACAGAGACAGAGCAATTCGGTATTAACGCTTTACAATGGTCAGGTGATAGGCTCTTGGTCGCTTTTCAGTCCACTGATGTAGCTAATTTTTTGAAAGAGCTTGACAAAACGCAGTTTAAATTCCGTGAGGGCACTACTTTAGAAAAAATTGAGTCCTCTGAAAACTCGGTGCTGATGTGGGTGAAGTTTAAGGAGGGGTATTGAGTACATAGTATTTTGTAATTAGATTTTAGAAAAAGATCAAATATAGAACTGCCTTTTGGAGGGTTGTCTTCACCCTTAAAGTCCCTCCAAAAGTTTATTTACTAAACCATACAACTGATAATGAGAATAAATTTTTCTGTTTTACTGTTGCTATTGGCTGCTGTGAGTTGTGCTGAAAGAGAAAGTAACGATAATATTATTAACCAAGACGAGTTCAAAGTTCTGCCTATTGATATTGAAGCCGAGAAATTCAAGCTTCCCGAAGTTATTGATGAAATAGAATTAATGCGCTTTGAGGAAGGTCAGGAGGGCTTAATTACTGAAGTTCGTTTACTTAATAAGGAAGCAGATAAACTCATCTTTACGAGTCCGGGCGAGTGGGGTATATTTATTTATAGCCAATTGGGTGAGCTCATCAACAAATTCAACCATAAAGGTGAGGGACCAGAAGAATACCACGATATCCAAAACTTATGGGTAGAGAACGAGCAAGTATTTATCTATTCAAAAAGGAGCACTAAGATTCTCGTATATAACTTTCTGGGAGATTTTATTTCTTCTACCAAATTAGAAGAACCATATCGCGACATCTTCCCACTAAACAAGGGGTATGTGGCCGAACATCGGGATGAGAATCAAAATATTATACTGGTCTTTTTAGATGCTAATTTCCAAAAGCAATCAACAACTTTTTCTCGGAAGGATGAGCAAGACTTTTTGAGCCTGACCTTGAATACCTTTAATGAATACAAAGGAAACGTAGCCTATAAATCCGTATTAAGCGACACCATTTATTTGATCTCTCAGGATAAGGAATTAAAGCCAATCATCAAACTAGATTTTGGAAATGACTGGCTATGGTCTGACCCTGAAGTGCAGGCTAAGCCAGATCAGGCCATGAGCTTTGTGAGTGAAAAGAAGAAGGTGTGGGCGGTTGAATCTCATTTGGGAGAGAGGTATATATACCTTTCCTATGGGCTGGGTTTTGGTGAGGGAGTGGTTACGATGTTCAACAGAGAGACGGGCGGGCAATTTAGAATTGAGCTAAAGAAAAAGGATGGAGAATATATTGGTTTCTACCCGATTCAGTGGAAAGGTGATCGACTCTTGGTTTCAATGCCTTCTTACGATGCAGTAGATTTAATTACTGGGTTAAAGTCTGAACAAATCAAATACCGCCAAGGCACCACTTTAGAAAAAATTGAATCCTCTGAAAACCCAGTGCTGATGTGGGTGAAGTTTAAGGAGGGGTATTGAGTACATAGTATTTTGTAATTAGATTTTAGAAAAAGATCAAATATAGAACTGCCTTTTGGAGGGTTGTCTTCACCCTTAAAGTCCCTCCAAAAGTTTGTTGACTAAACATGCAATTGACAATGAGAATAAATTTTTCTGTTTTATTACTTCTATTAACAGCGTGGAGCTGCGCTGAAAAGGGAGCCTCTAATGATAAGAAGGGTACTAATCTGGATGTATTTCACACCTATAAAGTTGATATAAAGCAAAATGAGGCTCCTATATTTGATTTTATTGAAGAAGTTGAATTTGTAAGGCTTCAAGAGACCAACGAGTCGCTATTGAAACCTATATATAAACTTGAAATTTTTGATGATAATTTCATTATTCCCGAGTCTGATGGCTCTAAAATTTATCTGTTTGACAGTGCTGGAGATTTTAAAAGTGTAATAGGTAGGAGAGGCAATGGCCCGGGAGAGTTTAATGTTATATGGGACCTGTGGATGGAGCAAGACACTATGTTCGTATATGACAGAAGATCTTATAAAGTTCACAAATATGCATTGAGTGGTGAGCATTATGAAACCACCAAACTCGACATAAGCCCTTGGCACATTCGCTCAACGGCTAAGGGCTATGTGTATGATATGTACAATCAGTTGGGTAACCATACTACTAAGTATAATTTAGTATTTGTAGATGATGAATTCAATGAGGTGCAGCGGGCTCAGCCTATTCAATTAGAGCTTGGTGCTACGAGCTTCGGTCCCGATACCTTTCAAGAGTATGAGGGTGGCTTATTATATCAATCGACTTTTAGTGATACCGTATATCAAATCAAAGAAAGAGAAGCGATACCTCTCTTCTCTCTTGATTTTGGAGATTTCTGGTTTTGGAATACCATGGGAGAGAAACCAAACGAAAAAAAAGTGCTTGAAGCTTTAATGAGAGGAGATGAATTAACTCAATATCGGTACTTCCTTGAAAAGAATCTGATCTTTTGTTATTCCGAATATAATGGTAAAACACATCGCTTTTTAATTGATCGAAGGTCCTCTAAAGTGGCTAAACTTCATTATGGGAACGGCAATGGAGAAGTTTTAGGATTAATGCCCATCCGTTGGGATAAAGATCGATTACTGTTCAGTATTCGTTTTTCTTCGGTGTCCACTTTTATTTCTCAACTGAATGAAAATCAAATCAAATTCCGCCAAGGCACTACTTTAGAAGAAATAGAATCATCAGAAAACCCAGTATTATTGTGGGTGAAGTTTAAAGCGTTAACCAAATGAATATGAAATATGCATTAGTAATGTTGCTTTTTGGGCTGATGTCTTGCTCTTCAAACAACGAACAAAATCAGGCTGATCAATCTAAAGAGGCTGATAAGTTCAAAACTTTTAAAATCGATATTGAAGCATCGGTCGTTGATTTAGTCGATTTTATCGATGAAGTGGAGGTTATGCGGCTGGAGGAAACGGACAACTCCTTGCTTGCTATGGTGGCGGGAATAGAAATCACGAATGACCGAATACTAATACCTCACGGAAATGGTGATTTGATTTTCTTTTCAAAAACAGGCGAGTACCAAAGCACTTTCAACAGACAAGGGCAAGGGCCAGAAGAGTATGAACGACTTGGTAGCGTATGGGTAGTCGCAAATCGGATTGGGATTTTTGACGGTACTTCTATTTTTCAGTACGACTTTGATGGCAAATTTTTAGGTAGTTCTAAGCTGTCAAACAATGTGAACGCTGTATACCCAACTCATGATGGTTATGCCCTCGATGCCAGTGGAAAAGTGACAAATGATTCACTACAATACAATGTGATTCTGGTGGATAAAGCTTTAAAGCTTCAAGTAATGTTGAATCTTTTTGAACACTTCCCACCTTTTGGTTTTCGAATGGCGGCAAATGCATTTAGTCCCTATAAGAATGGACTACTTTATCACGCAGCTTTAAGTGATACAGTCTTTCATTTGGAAGATCAAAAGATGACTCCACTTTTTAATATTGATTTTGGTGAGAATTGGGTTTGGAACGATAAGTCATTAATCGGAAACAAATTGAAATCCATGAGGGCGATAGGAGAAAGGCAGACTGATGTTTTTGCCTTTGCCCCTTTTGTAGATGAGAACTTTATACTATTCAACTCACGTAACATCAATGATTACATCATCATTAATCGGGCTACAAGTGATTACCAGAGATTGAAGGTCAGCAAGAAAGATGGGCGCAATTTTCAATTCATGCCTATTAAATGGGATGATGGCCGATTCCTAGTGAGTCTTTCTTCCGCAGAATTAACCGAGTTTATGGAAGACTTGGAGGAAAATCAAATCAAATTCCGCCAAGGCACTACTTTAGAAGAAATAGAATCATCAGAAAACCCAGTATTATTGTGGGTAAAGTTTAAAGAATTGAAATAAGAAATCAGAATATATGAAACGAGTTTTTCCAGCGCTACTAGTTACTGCATTGTTTACAGCCTGTGGCAGTCAAAAAGAGAATATTACTGAAGAGAAAAATCAAACCAATGATGAGTTTAAGGTCATTTCTCTATCTATAGAATCAGAGAAACGAAAACTCTCTGAAATGATTGAGTCCATTGAAATAATGGGTTTGGAGGAAACCGATAAAGGACTTTTAAGCGGGGTCTATAATTTTTCTCAAGCAAACAACAGAATCGTTTTTCCTAGCGGGTCAGAGGGTGATGTTTTTATTTATTCTAATGAAGGAAAGTTCATTTCCACTTTTAATCGAGAGGGTGATGGACCAGAAGAATATGGACGTATACAGCATCTTTGGATAAAAAAGGACACGCTGTTTATCCATGATGGCCAGCGAGGAAATATAAATAAGTATGATTTTGACGGGAAATATGTAGGGCAGATAAAACCAAATGTTAAGCCCACTCACTACTACCCTTATCAGGATGGTTATGTCGGTGATATGAACGGAAGGCCAATTAACGACTCACTCAAGTTTAATGTTGTTTTTTATGATGATCAACTGAAGATGACCGGAATGAAAAACCCTTATAAAAACGTGATCCCTTTTCCGATTGTCACTACCGTAAACAGTCTGGCAGCTTATAATGATGATTTGATATATAAAGAGATGTTCAGCGACACGGTTTTTCTTATTCAGGACACTATGGTGAAACCATTGCTAAAACTAGATTTTGGTGCTGAATACCTTTGGAATGATGAAACAATGAGGGCTGATGGACAAAAAGCGATGGGCAGCATCCAAGAAGGAGGTAAAGTATGGATTTTCAATCCTAAGGTGGGCAATTCGAAAATTTATTTGAATTTCAATACGAGCTTTTCAGAGGCCATTTGGTTGTTGATTGACAGAAATTCAGGAAACTATTATCAAATAGATACTAAAAAGAATGTGGAGGAGAATTATGCTTTTGTTCCTATTAAATGGGATGAAGACGTATTGCTTGCTAGTTTCAATTCTTACGATTTGGCTGAATTAATCAAGGAAATTGGCACTGAAAACGCCACTTTCAAGAAAGGGAGTACGCTAGAAAGTATAGAATCTTCAGAAAACCCAGTATTATTGTGGGTGAAGTTCAAAGACTTTAACTAGTGATTACAAAGAATTTAAGAATGAAATTGAGAGTAAAAGCAGTATTAACATTCGTTTTAGTTGGCCTGTTGGTCTTTTCATGTTCAGATAACAAATCCCAAAGTACCACAACGGTTGATGTAGATGCAGACCAGTTCCGTGCTTACTCTATCAATGTTGAAAGCAAACGGACTGCGTTTACAGATTTAATTGATAATGTGGAAATATTGGCTTTGGAAGAAACCGAGGAAGCCAAGTTGAGTGATGTAATGTCATTTGAAAGGGGAGAGGATGGTGAACTCTATTTTGCTACCGCCCGAAAAGGAGAAATTTTCTCCTATACCAAAGACGGCAAGTTTTTGGGCACGTTTAGCCATAAAGGCAGCAGTTTAAATGAGTATATGTTTATTCAAAGCTCTTGGGTAAATTCAGATTCTATCTCTATTTATTTTAACAGGCGCTTGGTAAGCTATAATATACAAGGCGAAGAACTTGATCGTATCAACCTCCCTTTCAATCCAACGCATATTTTCCCATACCATGACGGCTATGTAGCCAATATGAACTACTACCCTTATCAAGACAGCCTTTTTTACAATGTGCTTTTTATGGATAAGGAGTTTAATGTAGAAGCGATGGCAAACCCTAATACTGGACTTTTAAGGGTGCCACTACTTTTGTCGATAAATAGCTTTAAACCGTATAAAGAGGATTTAACATATCATTCTGTATTGAACGATACTATTTTCTATTTGAAAGACAAGAAGAGCAAGCCAATTGCTCAAATTGATTTTGGTAAAAATTGGTTTTGGAACGGAGAAGGGGTTGCAATGCAAGACCCAAGTGTGATGAGCCGAATTAGGGAAGATGGCCAAGTTTGGGCAATGAATCCTTTTGTAAACGATAAACTCATTTACCTTACTTATTATACTTCTTTGGCCGATTATTCTCAGTTGGTACTGAATAGAAGCACAAGAAATTATGAGATTTTCGATTTGAAAGGGGAAGCTAATCAACAACTCTCATTGTCTCCGTTAGCTTGGGAAGGCGATAGAATGTTATTTAGTATTCTGCCCGAAGATTTACCGCAATTGCTCAGTAGCTTAAATAGCGAGAACTATAAGCTTCTTGAGGGATCAACCCTTGAAGGAATACAATCTTCTCAGAATCCGGTGTTGCTTTGGGTGAAGTTTAAAGAGTTTTAGAAAGCGTTTTTTAATCAAGAAGCCACTTCAAGGCTTTCTTTCTTGTCGGTTTCTGTGGCTTCCTCTTCTTCCTCGTTTAGGTATCTGTTCAGCTTTTTCCTGATTTCTGGGGCCGAAAGGTTACTGTCTATTTTACCATTTCTTGCAATCGACATTTGCCCAGTTTCTTCTGAAATAATTAGAATAAGGGTGTCGGTGGCCTCAGACATTCCCAATGCGGCCCTGTGTCGTAAGCCGTATTGTGCAGGAAGGTTTTCCCTTTCGCTAACAGGTAGAAGGCAACGTGCCGCTTTTATTTTTCCTTCGTACAGAATTACTGCACCATCGTGTAATGGGCTATATTTGTTGAAGATAGAAATCAGTAGCCTTTTGGAAATAAAGGCATCGAGTAGGTCACCAGAATCTGCATAAAATTTGAGTTCGGTGTTTCTAGAAAATACCATCAGAGCCCCAGTGTTTGAACCTGATAAACTCTTTGAGGCTTCAATTACAGCGGTAAGGTTCATGTTCACTTTAGGTTTCTTTTTCCGCCAAATCAGTAGTGATTCAAGCACTCCGTTTTTTCGGAAGGAAGTTTTGCCTAGAATAAGTAAGAACTTTCTGATTTCTTGAGAGAAGATGATGATAGCGGCTAAAACTCCAACCCCCATAAACTGACCAAGAATACCTGCCAGTAACTCCATTTGAGCAGCCCTAACTACCAAATAAATAAGGTACAGTGAAAGAAAACCAACCAAAACCCTAACGGCAACACTTCCTTTTAAGAGCTTATAAACCTGATATAGCAATACACTTACGAGTAGGATATCGATAATATCGACCCATCGTACTTCTAGAAATCCTATTTTAAAAGCGTAAATCAAGGATGTATTGCTTTATATAGTTTAACTGTTTCTACTGCGGCTTTCACATCGTGTACCCTAAGAATAGAAGCCCCATTTATTAGCGCAGCCATGTTTAAGGCAGTAGTGCCATTGAGTGCTTCTTCAGCCGAAATACCTAGAGTTTTATAAATCATAGATTTTCTGGATAAGCCAGCGAGCAAAGGTAACCGCAATCCTTTAAAATAATCCAAATTTTGGAGAATCTCATAACTCTGTTTTGCGGTTTTTGCAAAACCAAAACCAGGATCAAGAATAATGTCGTTTACGCCCAAAATTCGCAGTTTTTCTACTCTTTCGCTGAAGAATAATATAACCTCTTTTAATAAATTTTTATAGTCGGTTTGCTGAGACATGTTTTGGGGTGTTCCTCTCATGTGCATCATAATGTAAGGCACATTCAATTTAGCAACAGTCTCAAACATGTTGGTGTCTAAAGTTCCGCCAGAAATGTCATTGATAATGCAGGCGCCTTGGTCGATTGCAACTTTGGCTACTGAACTTCTAAATGTATCGATAGAAATATAGGCTTCAGGAAATTCTTTAACGATAAGTGCTAGAGCTTTGCTGATTCGGTCAGTTTCAATTTCGGTATTTATATCTTCAGCATTTGGGCGAGAAGAATAACCACCAATATCTAAAATGAGGGCTCCTTCTGCCAGCATACCCTCAGCTGTTGATAGAATTTCTTTCTCAGTGTTTTGTCTGCCAAGCGAATAAAAGCTATCGGGAGTAATGTTTAAAATACCCATTACCGCAGGCGTATCGAGCGAAACTAGATTTCCGCGTAAGTTCAATGTCTTTTTAACCTGAAATATTTTATCTTTCGCTTTCAAAAATTCCCTTTAGCAATTAAAATCACTCAACTTGAAGGAGCAAACGGTAGGCGAATATAAGCAAGTTATAGAGGCCTGTAAAGACATATTTCTGAAGAAGACCAAAGATTACGGAACAGCATGGAGAATACTCAGGCTGCCTTCTATTACGGATCAGATTTTTATCAAGGCCAAGCGCATTCAATCTATTCAGAATAAAGGAAATCAGAAGGTGGGCGATGATATTGCTGGAGAGTTTATTGGCATTATCAATTACTGCATTATTGCGTTGATCCAGATGGAGTTGAGCGAAGATGACCCTTTCGAAATGGAAGTGGAAACTCTTGAGCCTTTGTACGACCAAAAAGTAGAAAGCACTTTTAATCTGTTAATGAATAAAAATCACGATTATGGTGAAGCTTGGCGCGACATGCGGGTGAGTTCTATGACGGATATTATTCTGATGAAATTGCTCCGCGTGAAGCAGATTGAAGACAACCAAGGGCAAACCATCATTTCTGAAGGAATTGATGCCAATTATCAAGACATGATCAATTACGCAGTGTTTTGCTTGATCTTAATGAAATTTTCAAAATCATGAAGCTATTAACCTCGATTTCAAGGTATTTGGTAGGAGGACTTTTTATTTTCTCTGGCCTAATTAAGATTAACGACCCTGTAGGGACGCAGATAAAACTAGAGGAATATTTTACCGTTTTCTCAGTGGATATAGCGCCATTTTTTGATGCTTTAAAACCTGCTGCATTATTCCTTTCGGTGCTGCTTTCTACTTTAGAAATAGTACTCGGGCTAGCAGTATTGTTGAGGTATAAGCCGCAAATCGTAACCAAGTTGCTTTTGGCCATGATTGTGTTTTTCACCTTCCTTACTTTCTACTCAGCCTATTTCAATAAAGTAACCGACTGCGGTTGTTTTGGAGATGCCATTAAACTTACGCCTTGGGAATCGTTTACTAAAGACATCATTCTCTTGGTTTTAATACTGGTGCTATTTATTAATCGGAAGAAAGAAGAACTTACAGCTGGCATTAAAACTAAGTCAATTGCTTTGGCAGGAACGCTTGTGTTTTGCTTGGTGATTTCATTCTTGGCCATTGCTCATCTACCTTTTATCGATTTCAGAGCTTATAAGGAAGGAACCCATATTCCTACCGAAATGCTGCCACCCGGAAATGACCCAAATGAGGTGCCTAAAATCACTAATTTTGCCATGTGGAGCGATACGGCAGACGAAACGCAAAATATTCTGACAGGAAGAAAATTATTGGTGGTAATTCACGAAGCGAACAAAACCGATGCGGATTCATACCTTGATTTAAACGCATTGATTAGTGCTTTAGGGAATCAAGTGGAGGCAATTGCAGTAACTGCTTCCTCTGGCCAGCAATTTGAAGAGTTAAGGCATAGTGTTCAATTGGCCATTCCTTATGTGTATTCCGATGCTACTTTGCTCAAAACTATGGTGCGCTCAAACCCTGGTTTAGTGCTGATAGAAAACGGAACAATCTTAAAGAAATGGCATTACAACGATATTCCATCGGCCAGTGATTTAATGTCCAATTTCAGGTAATGAATCAAATCGGCAGGATTTATTTAGTGGGCTTACCAGCCTCGGGTAAAACTACAATTGGAAAACAATTGGCCGAACATTTAGGTGTCCAGTTCATCGATTTGGACGCTGAAATTGTTAAGGTGGTGGGGCAGTCCATTCCCGAATACTTCGATTTTCAAGGAGAGGGGAACTTCAGAATTAAAGAAAAGGAGACACTGAGAAATCTAGGTTCTGCCAATGAGCAGTTTGTGATGGCTACTGGTGGTGGGGCACCTTGTTTCCATTTCAATATGGATCATATGAATGAAATGGGAACCACGATATTTTTAGATGTTAGTCCCGGAGATTTAGCCTTGCGAATACTAGATCAGGGCGTTGAAAAAAGACCACTTTTTAAAAGTTACGATCAGCAAGATTTGATTCAGGAAGTGCGTGATTTGGCCGAAAGAAGACTCTCTTTTTATAATGAGGCCAAAATAAAAATACGAGACAACCGAATCACTCTGGATAAAGTTACCTCGTATTTAAACCCTTAGCTAAAACTAGGTTTTAGAAATTCAATCCAAAAGTCAGTTTTGCATTTGTAAAATTGTGCTTAATGATTGTCAATGGAGAATCTTCGAGCACTGCCATTCTATAGCTTCTGAATGATTGATCATATTTGGTGTTTACTAAGGCTAAATCGAAGAAGTATTTCCCCATATTAATTCCTAAACCTCCAGAAACAATCTTTCTCGATCTATCTAATTCTACTCCGTCAAAATTACTTTTATATGGGTCGCCATAGTTTGCATAGCCAAGCCTCAACCTAAACATCTCGTAGCGGTATTCTCCACCTAATTTAATGTTGGTTACAGAATTGTAAATATTTTCAATAGTGGCATTGTCAGGCCCAGTAAAGAAATCATTCGATGAAATATTGGCGTTAGCGTAATTCAGATGCTCGATATCGGCTGTGATAAATCCGTTTTTATTGAAGAAAAAGGCCAAGCCAGCATTCAATTTTGAAGGTGTCCTTAAATTGAAAGTAGAAACAAATATGTCTGTTGCGGTTTCTAATCTGTTCAGAACAGTGTCTTCCAAAATGATGCGGTTGCCTTGGTTATCTCTAAAATTTGAAACATCGTAATTGTTCCAGTCCGAAACGTAAATATTGTCTCCCTCTTCATTAAAGTTGTTGTAGGTAGGAGATGTGTAAGATAAGCCCACTCTCAAAGCATCCATAGGACGAATAATTGCGCCAATATTGAAGTTTACACCCGTTCCATTCAATTCTAATCTTTCATCAATTGTAAAAGATTTAAGTGGTTCGTTGGTAAAGCTTTCCGTATAAATTCTACTATTCGTGTAGCTAGAAGAGGTAATTCCCATTCCAGCCCCTAAATATATTTTGTCGTCAAAATTGGTTCCGTATGCAATATTCACCTGATCGGTATAACCTTTAGTTCTAATCGTTTCCGTTTGTGTGGGAAAACCTAAAACCGGAGAATGGTAGAGTGTTTCATCATTGGGGTCAGGGTTGATAATATAATGGTCGTATCCAGTTTGAGCTATTCCATTAAGCTCTTCTGGAAAAAAGCCATCCGCCTGCTGGAGCATATTGTCAATAATGGAGTTGTTGCCATTGAATCCGCTGGACAGAACATTTCTATTAAAGTCATTGATCCTATTGTATGTAACGGCCAATGATCCTCCTCTAAATGTTCCAGGAACAAGATCTCCTTTATTGAAATTGATCACTACGCCTAAATTAGCGATGGTGAATTTGGTGGCTTCATCTTTATTAATAGTACCAAAGGAATTTCCTTCCGTTTGTAAAGTTGAAAAACCAGGGGTAAAGGTGAATTGAGATCTATTGAAAACACCAAGCCCAGCGGGGTTGTAAATAGCAGAGCTAATGTCTCCACCAAGTGCCGAACCAGAACCTGCTAATGCTGAAAACCTCGCAGTTCCAAAGTTTTGTAATTGACTATACCTTAAGGCATCATTATAATAACCAAAGGATCCTTGTTGAATTTGTGCCTGAGAGGTTTGAAATAGGCAAACCACGCCCAGGCTTATCATAATAAGCTTTATGCCAAGTTTCATGTTTTGTGAGTTTTTGTGAGTTTTATTAATTACCTCTTCCGCTTCTTGATGAACTGTTACTACTACTTCTTGATGAGCTAGAACTGCTGGTATTACCAGAGCGGCTGCTAGAGCTAGAACTTCTTGAAGAAGAACTACTCACTGTTCCCGATGATCTGCTCGAAGAAGAAGAACTGGTACTTCTACTAGAAGAAACTCCACTACTTCTTGATGAGCTCGAGGAAGATCTACTGGTGGACACGCCAGAACTTCTGCTACTGCTTGAAGATCGACTGTAAGTTGGTGTTGCCGATCTTGTAGAACTTGATCTGCTAAATAAGTTGCTACTAGAAGAACTACTTCTTCCTGAAGTTACTCGAGAGGTAGTGCTTCTGCTACTTCTGGCTGTGCTGCTTCTTACTACGTTTGAACGTGTTAATCGACTGTCGTTAGAAAACTGATAAGCATTGGTATTTACCCTTGAACTTCTAGTATTGCCAGCTGTAGTAGCTGTAGAGCTATTTCTTCCTCCTATTACTTGATAGCTATCTGTAGAACCGCCAGATCTAGATCCTCGGGCACCTAAATCACTAGCATATCTAGCAGAACGCGTATTCGGAGTTGAACCATTTACAGCATCAGTTCTTACACTACTTACAGAAGTTGAAGTTATTCTACCGCCTCTAGTCACATCTCTACCATTTCGGTTTACTAGATTTCCCTCATTGTTGTAGTAATAATTACTAGTGTAATAATAGTTATATGGCCTTCTGTTCCATCTACTCCATCCCCAAGGGCGACCATAATAGTTGTACGAGGTGTAGAATGGTGAATAAAATCCGCCATAGTCCCAGAATGGATCATAAATTGGAGACCAAAATAAATTAGATGGGCCGTAGAAGTTATTTAAACTTACAAAAGACATACTTACACCGAAACCATGGTAAAACGAACCTGCTCCAAATAAATCTAAACCAACCCTCGGTACAGTTCCTCCGTTTCTCCTACTGCCATATCTACCTGATAGGTAGTTGTTCATTCTGAAATCACGGTTTAAATAGTATTGTTCATACCAAGCCAACTGGAACTGAAAATCATTTGCCATTAATTTATTGAAACTCCATTTATCCCAATCTGTATTCCAGTCTAATGGTAATTCATAATATGCCAAGTTTTCATTTTCGTAATCGTATATGAAATCATCATAGTTTAGCTCGCTGGCTTTGGTTACCAAAGGGCCCTCTTCAAAATAGACTACTTCTCTATCCTGGCTATTGTTGTATTTTGTTACCAGCATAGGGTCTACCGATTCGCTTGAATAGTCACCCAGCGAAAATGCTTTTTCGTTAGAAGACTCAATTTCTTTTGTCGATTCAATAATCGTTGGTTTACTTGTTCTGTCTGCTGATGTAAAGTATACATCATCATACTCTTGGGTAGATTGAAATTGGTTTGGTGAGCATGCAAACACCGCAAGCATGCTGAGTGGTGCCATTAATATCCGGATGTAGTCTCGTCTTTTCATGATGTTTCCTCCTTGGCTTTTTTATGTTAACGTGTATTTATCAAAATTGGTCGATAAAATAATCGAATGATATATCTTTGTATCAACTATTTTAACAACCATTAACAAACAAGATTCATACCAAATAACTGATATGAGCAAAGGATTACCAAAAAGAAGTGAAGATTACTCGTTGTGGTACAATGAACTGGTGAAAAAAGCAGATTTAGCTGAAAATTCACCTGTTCGTGGTTGCATGGTAATCAAACCCTATGGCTTTTCCATCTGGGAGAAAATGCAGGCAGAGATTGATCGAATGTTTAAAGAAACTGGGCATGTGAATGCGTACTTTCCTCTTTTCATTCCAAAATCATACCTAAGTAAAGAAGCTGACCATGTAGAGGGGTTTGCTAAGGAATGTGCCGTAGTCACTCATTATCGTTTAATGAACGACCCTGACGGAAAGGGAGTTGTAGTGGATCCTGATGCTAAATTGGAGGAAGAACTTATTGTTAGGCCAACTTCGGAAACAGTAATTTGGAACACTTATAAGAACTGGGTGCAATCTTACAGAGATTTACCTCTACTCATAAACCAATGGGCTAATGTGGTTCGATGGGAAATGCGAACTCGCCTTTTCTTAAGAACAGCCGAATTTCTTTGGCAAGAAGGGCATACCGCTCATGCTACTAAGCAAGAAGCAATTGACGAATCTGTGCAAATGATGAATGTCTATGCTGAGTTCGCTGAAAATTTCATGGCCATGCCAGTAGTAAAAGGAATGAAATCAGAAAGCGAAAGGTTTGCTGGCGCTGTAGAAACCTATTGTATCGAAGCTTTGATGCAAGACGGAAAAGCGCTTCAAGCGGGAACTTCTCACTTCTTAGGGCAGAATTTCGCAAAGGCTTTCGATGTGAAATTTACGAATAAAGAAGGAGTGCAAGATTTTGTTTGGGGAACTTCATGGGGTGTAAGTACAAGGTTGATCGGAGCGTTGATTATGGCGCATTCAGATGATCAAGGCTTAGTGCTTCCTCCAAAATTGGCGCCAATACAGGTGGTAATTGTACCTATATATAAAGGAGAAGAACAACTTCAAACCATTTCTGATAAAGTAGCTGAGCTTACCAAAGGTTTGAAAGCCAAAGGCATTTCTGTGAAATTTGATAACCGTGATACTTACAAACCTGGTTTCAAATTTGCCGAATGGGAATTAAAAGGTGTGCCAGTTAGGCTGGCCATTGGACCAAAGGATTTAGAGAATAACTCTGTTGAAATTGCCCGAAGAGACACCGGAGAAAAAGAACTTTTCAGCTTAGAAAACAGTCTGGCTGATAAAGTTGAAGCTTTATTAGAAGAAATTCAGAATTCTATTTATCAAAAGGCATTCAATTTCAGAGCCGAAAACACTACTGAGGTGGATACTTATGATGATTTCAAAAAAGTTATTGATGGACAGGGAGGCTTTGTTTCTGCTCATTGGGATGGTACAACCGAAACCGAAGACAAGATAAAAACAGAGACTAAAGCAACCATACGTTGTATTCCTTTAGATAGAAAAGAAGAAGCTGGTGTTTGTATCTACTCTGGAAAACCATCTGCTGGCCGAGTACTTTTTGCAAAAGCGTACTGATATTACTAATAAATAGTATATTCGGACAAGTTTAAAAAGCTGAGCAAATGGGAGAGTGGATTGCTATTATTCTATTGGTGATCATTGGGTTGATTCTAATTTATATAGAATTGCTCTTTGTGCCAGGTACTACCGTAGTAGGTGTGGTTGGCTTTGCCCTTACTTGCGCGGGGATTTACCTTACCTATGAGAAACACGGTGCTTTAGCAGGAAATTATATGCTTGTGGGCTCTTTTCTTATTTCGGTGGTGGCCATTTACTTTAGCTTTAAATCGAAATCCTGGGACCGGTTTTCACTCAAAGACACCAACAAGGGTAAATTCAATGAGGGTTACTCCTTGGGCTTGGAAGTTGGGATGGAAGGAATTGCAATTTCTGATTTAAAGCCTGTTGGCAAAGGGGAGTTTGGAGATAAAAGTTACGAAGTAGTTTCCATGGGTTCTCACATTGAATCAGGTAGTAGAATTGAAATCATTAAAGTTCTAGGGAATAGAATTACAGTTGAACGAATAAATAATTAGATATGAATGAATACATAACGCTGGTGGCCATAGGAGCCGGTATAATTCTGTTTTTTGCTTTTTTCTATTTCGTGCCAGTCAATCTATGGATTACGGCTAGGTTTTCGAATGTTAAGGTAGGCTTGCTTGAACTTGTGTTCATGCGTATTAGAAAAGTACCGCCAAGAATTGTAGTAGACGCTATGATTACGGCTACAAAAGCGGGTTTGGAGCTTACTACTACTGAACTTGAAACTCATTATTTAGCAGGTGGCCATGTTCCTTCTGTAATTAAAGCACTTATTTCTGCCGACAAGGCAAACATCACTTTAGGCTTTAAACAAGCTACAGCAATTGATCTTGCGGGTAGAGATGTATTTGAAGCAGTACAGATTTCGGTAAACCCAAAAGTAATCACTACGCCTAAAGTAGCGGCTGTGGCTGCTGATGGTATTCAGTTGGTGGCTGTGGCAAGAGTAACCGTTCGTGCTAACATTCAGCAATTAGTTGGGGGAGCAGGTGAAGATACTATCCTTGCCAGAGTAGGTGAAGGTATTGTAACTTCAATTGGTTCTGCTGCTTCTCATAAAGAAGTTTTGGCCAACCCAGATAAAATTTCGAAACTGGTACTAAGCCGTGGTTTGGATGCGGGAACGGCATTCGAAATTCTTTCTATTGACATTGCGGATGTAGATGTAGGGGTGAACATTGGCGCGATACTTCAAACTGACCAAGCACAAGCTGATTTGAAAGTAGCAGAAGCTAAGGCAGAAGAAAGACGTGCGATGGCCGTTGCTCAAGAACAAGAAATGAAAGCCAAGTCGCAAGAGGCAAGGGCTAAGGTAATTGAAGCAGAAGCAGAAGTGCCTAAAGCATTGGCCGAAGCTTTTAGAAGCGGTCGTTTGGGAGTGATGGATTACTATAAAATGGAGAACATTCAAGCCGATACGGACATGAGAGAATCTATTGCTAATCCAGAGCAAAAATCGACTACTCGTAGAAAGTCAGACGATAAGGACAAGAAATAATAATATCTTCAGAAGAACTTTGAAAGGCTGTCTTTAAAGACGGCCTTTTTTGTTTCACATGCTGATGAGAATAAGTGCGGCAATGGCAAGTACTATTCCTATAATATTTAGCTTGCTTGGGTATTCTCTAAAAATAAAGGCTGCGAAAATTGTGGAAGCAATGATGATTCCGATGTTCAGTACCGGATAAAGAACTGCGCCATTATTGTCGAAAGCAGAAAGAGCTTTGATTTGAAAGTAAATTGAAAAGTAATTCGGTATGCCTAAGTAGAGACCTCCCAGAATGTCTTTCTTACGCACTTTAATTTTACGTACCAAAATTACAATGCTACCAATAAGGAAAGCCGTACCGAAAGTAATGATAGGGTAAATACCTTCTATATGTGCTTCAATCAAGTTTTCGCTAGCGTAATTTAGCCAAGTGTCTAGGGCTCCGCCCAGTAAAAAAACAGCAAAAGGTAAGGCCACATAGCCAAGAGTTATCGGCTCTTTTATCTCTAATGAAACCTTTTTCTTCGATACCAAAAAGATAGCCACAAAGGCGGTTACAATACCTATGTAGTTCCAAGAGCCAAGTTCAGAAGTTCCTATTTTCAGAATAAATAGACTAAACAAAACTGGAATAGCCAATGACATTTTGGTAGCTACTGTAGCCACGGCAACGCCTCTTAATTGAGTAGTTAAGGCCATCAGGTAAAATGTGCCAATAAATAATAAACCCAATGCCGAAGCACTATAGAACCAAGGTTGGTCGAAAGCGATATTGGATTTTATATGCCCAAAACCCACATAAATACTCCCTGTAATTACACAAACCAAGTAATTGGTAACAATGGCAGGGAAAGTGCTGATTTTAAATCGTGTAAACGACCTAAAGGAAAGAAAAACGGCAACATTGCCAAGTATTGCGAGTAAAAGGTAAAGCATAGCGCGCGAAGATACAGAATAGATTAATTGTTACTTTAGTGATTAAATAACTGCCGTGAAAAAACCTGAAGTCTATACATTCGATTCGAAACCCGATTTGAGGGGAAACCTGACTTATTTAGAGGAATTGAAAAGCATTCCTTTTGAAATAAAACGTGTGTATTGGCTCTACGATTTGCCAGAACAGCAAGTAAGGGGTGACCATGCTCATAAAACTGGTGAGCAGGTTATTGTTGCTATCAAGGGTAAAGTTGAGGTTTTGTTAGAATCCAAAAAAGGTGATTTATTCAATTGTACTTTAGATAAGGCAGATAAAGCGCTTTATATTCCGCCCATGTGGTGGGGGCGAATGATTTTTAGAAAAGATACCATTATGATTGGTCTCGCCTCCGATGAGTTTGATGAGAATGATTACATAAGAAAACGCTCTGAGTTCAAATGAGAAACCTGAAAGTGACTGAGGCTTTACCAGAAAACACCAAAAGGGCTTTTTCTGAACTGCTTTATACACAACCTAATTTTCTTATTGGCAATAACCAATTGCCGCAAATCCATTTCTATTTATTTGATTATACAACCAAGGTTGGAGTAGGTCATATTGGTTTTTCTTTGGAAGAAGGAACCGCATTTAGTCCTTATCGGGCTCCTTTTGGAGGTTTTACTTTAGCTCATGATTTGACCAGCACAGAAATCACCTTCTTTATTTTTGAAGTTCTGAGAAAACTCAAAGAACAAGGTGTGAATTCCATCCAAATGAAATTGGCACCCGATTGTTATTTCAATAATACCCAGCTTTTGAAGGAAAACTTAGTTCATGCGGGTTTTGACTTAGTCGAACAATTGGAATATCAGGCGATACATATTACTAATCAAGTCTTTGAAGCGGGCTTAGCTTCTATGGAAGTTCGCAAATTGAAGAAATGCAAAGAGGCAGGCTTTATGTTTAGTAGGCTTCCAAAGCACAAATTGGCCGATGTATTTGATTTCGTGAAAAACCAGCGTCAGAAAAAGGGTTACGAATTCTCCATGGATTGGCCTCAGATGAAATTAGCACAAAAACTAAATGCCGAAGCTTATATTCCCTTTATAGTGAAAGATGGTGAGCGAATTATAGCAGCTACCATTGGCATTTTGGCTTCTGATAAAGTGCTCTATAATTTCTCTCCAGCACATCATCCTGAATATGACCAGTTAAGTCCAGTGGTTTTGCTTACGGAAGGACTTTACGATTTTTGCAGAGCAAAGGAATTAAACTACCTTGATTTAGGTACGTCTTACCTTAGCGGTAAGGTAAACG
Organism: Roseivirga seohaensis subsp. aquiponti; assembly: GCF_001267955.1. Lineage (NCBI taxonomy): Bacteria > Pseudomonadati > Bacteroidota > Cytophagia > Cytophagales > Roseivirgaceae > Roseivirga > Roseivirga seohaensis. The sequence continues at coordinate 152,171 of NZ_JSVA01000007.1, read as the reverse complement.
AAGGGCTCAAACAGTTTAAGTCGCACTTAGGAGGCCAAAGCTTTTTGAGCTACAGTTTTCGGAAAGCCGTATCTTAGCATTAAATCTTTTGCTGTTGGCGTCTCAATTCTTTAAAAGTTCTCGATGGTCTTTTCTCGCAGTGGTGTTTCGCTCCATTGGAGGACTCACTATCAATAAACTCTTTGCGGTTTTCTTCGGCACCAACGGAATTACACTACTTTCTCACTTTCAAAACCTTACTTCATTATTTACCCTGCTTCCTTCTGAAGGAATCAATAGGGCAGTAATGAAGCATTGGTCGGACCCTAAAGCCAGTGAACAGAGTAAACATAAACTTTGGCAAACAGGCTTTTGGGTAACTAACCTGATTTTTATAGCCATTTTCTGTTTGCTCTTTTTTTGGCGAAGAGATTACTTTTTTAGTCGATTTGTAGAGTTTTATAGCATTGGTCAGTTTCTGGTAATTTTTCTTCCGGCCATCTTTCTAATGTTGATGACTGGCTTACTTAATTCGGTCATTCTTTCATTTCGAGATGTAAAGGGCTATGCCTTAGTTAGTATTTCGGGAATTATTCTTCTGGTGGTCGTGGTACTCTGGGCGGTAAGCTTAGGTAATTTAGACCAGGCACTTCTTAGTTTTGTAATGGGCTATGGGCTTATGTTTTTCTGTTCGTTGGTTTACTTTGCTCTAAATAGAAATAAGGTTAAGCTACGGATTGGAACCCCCGATGGAGCTTCATTAAAGAAAATAAGTCAGTTCGTTATAATGGCCATTAGCTCTATTGTGCTTGGCAAACTGTTAGACTTTATGGTTCGTGATTATGTAATTGAACTGTATGGCTTGGATCGAACCGGACTTTGGCAGTCCGTAGCCAAAATGTCGAGTAGTTATTTGTTGGTGTTTAGCGGCACGGTAGGAGTGGTGTATTATCCTAAAATGGCATCGCTTATTCATGATGAAGTTGCCTTAAGGAGCTATGTACTCAAAGTAATGGGTTTCGTAGGCTTCATAACCGTAATTTGTTTGGGGATTTATTACTTCAATCGTGAATTTATATTAAACCTTTTCTTTGCAAAAGGTTTTGAAAGAGCAGCCTACTTGGTGCGTTTTCAGGCCATTGGCGACTTCTTTTGTATTCTTTCTTATCTGTTGGCTTATTTACTTTCGGCCAGGGTGCAAACCGTAAAATATATTGTAGCGCAGTTATTTTCAGCTCTCATTTATGTCACATTGGTATATTTATTAATGGACCGGTTTAATTTAGAAGCCCTCACATTGGCTTACTTATGGCGCTACATTGGCTTCTTCCTTATCCTCATTCTGTTTAATAGGAAATTCTTATTCAAATGAATCCACTCGTTTCGGTAATATGTATTTCCTATAATCATGCTCCTTATATAAGTGAGGCTTTAAATTCGGTTTTCCGCCAAATTTATACTGAAATAGAAATCATTATTTTGGACGATGGAAGCTCAGATACTAGCGTTGGAGAAATTGAAAAGATGATTCAAGGTAAACCAGAAGTGGTTTTTATCCCTAATATTGAGAATGAGGGCTACACTCGTACTTTTAATAAGGGCTTAGCTTTAGCAAAAGGGAAGTATATCGTTGATTTTGCTTTAGACGATGTAATGCGTCCTGATTTTTTAAGCAAAAGTGTCGAACGACTTGAAGCATTAGCTGAAGAATACGGGGTCTGTTTTTGCAATGCGGACTACATCAATGCTAAGTCAGAGATAATTGGTAATCATAATGATACGCTTCGAGCTAAGAAGTTGATTTCTGAAATTCCTCAAGGCGATATTTTCGAAATGGTGCTTAAGCGCTACTTCATTTGCACTCCTACTATGGTCATTCGCAAAAGTGTTTTCGATAGAATGGGTGGCTATGATGAAAGCTTGGCTTATGAAGATTTTGATTTTTGGGTGCGTTCCTCTCGTTACTATAAATACACTTTTATAGATGAGGTTCTAATGCAGAAACGCAAATTGACAAGCAGTATGTCGGCATTGAGGTATAAGCATCAGCACAATGATCAGATGCAGTCGGTATTTACCGTTTGTAGAAAGGTTTTTAGCTTATGTAAAAGCAAATCAGAGTTAGATTCGCTCTACCTTAGACTGTCCTATGAACATCGTCAATGCATTCGTTATCAGGCTTATGCTTTAGCTGATCAATACATTAGTTTGGTAAAGAAAATAGGTCGAAACACCTTTAAATTACAGCTAATTGGTTTTTTAATTCGGTTGGGTTTTAACCGAAATCGCTTCTAAAGAGCCATCCAATATCGGCTGTGTTTTCAAAAAAAAAAACTTGTGATTTTAAAAATCATAAGGGACGAATCGTAGCCGTTTATCCCATATTCTGTTATCTTACCTTTTCAAGAACACCCCCTGTCTTTATGGAGCCTAAAATCAAGAAAATCAAAAAACTGTTGGTCGCCAATCGTGGCGAAATTGCCATCCGTGTTTTACGAGCTGCTTCTGAATTGAAAATCAGAACGGTTGCTATGTATACTTATGAAGATCGCTACTCATTACATAGATATAAAGCAGACGAAGCGTATCAGATAGGTGAAAATGAAGAGGCCTTAAAGCCTTATCTCGATATTCAAGAGATTATGACTTTGGCTAAAAACGAAGGTGTAGACGCTATTCATCCGGGATACGGCTTTCTTTCTGAAAACGTCCATTTTGTACGGGCATGTAAAGAGGCAGGAATCATCTTTATTGGGCCTGAACCAGAGGTGATGGAAAAACTTGGCGATAAGGTGCAAGCGAAAATTGTAGCCCGTAAAGCCCAAGTACCTTTAATTGAAGACAGTCAGGAATCGCTAAATTCGTTTGATATTGCTTTAAAAGAAGCTAAAAGAATTGGTTTTCCTGTAATGGTGAAAGCCGCAGCAGGCGGTGGAGGCCGGGGAATGCGTGTAGTTCGTCAAGAAGCTGATCTTGAAAAAGCATTCAATGAAGCCAAAAGTGAAGCCTCAAAAGCTTTTGGAGACGACACCATGTTTCTTGAAAAATTCATTGATAATCCTAAGCACATCGAAGTGCAGATTATGGGTGATAATTATGGTCATTTGGTGCATTTGTATGAGCGAGATTGCTCGGTACAAAGAAGGTATCAAAAGGTAGTGGAGGTAGCACCATCAATCAATTTAAGCCAAACCACTCGCGATAAATTGTATGAGTACGCCCTTCGAATTACAAAAGAGGTAAACTATAACAATGTTGGTACGGTTGAGTTTTTGGTCGATGCTGAAGAGAATGTTTACTTTATTGAAGTCAACCCGCGAGTTCAAGTAGAGCATACCATAACAGAAGAAATTACTGGAATCGATATTGTTCGTTCACAAATCGAAATTGCCCAAGGTTACCCACTTTCCGACCCTAGAATTTTCATTAAGGATCAGGCAGATATACAATGCAATGGTTTTGCAATACAGTGTAGAATAACTACTGAAGATCCTGAAAATGGCTTCAAACCAGATTATGGGACCATTATAGCTTATAGAAGTGCTGGTGGATTTGGTATCAGGCTCGATGCAGGAAACTGCTATGCAGGCGTAACCATATCACCATTCTTCGACTCTATGTTGGTGAAAATATCAGCAAAGGGAAGAACATTGAAAGGGGCTTCTCAAAGATTGCAGAGGGCTCTTTCAGAATTTAGAATAAGAGGAGTGAAAACCAATAAGGGTTTTCTCGAAAACGTACTGAAACATCCTACTTTTTATAATGGAGAAGCCACAGTAAAATTCATTGAATCTCACCCTGAGCTTTTCGAAATGCCACGGTTTATGAACCGCGCAACGCGTCTACTAAATTACTTGGGTGAAGTAGCAGTAAATGGAAATCCAAATGTAAAGCGAATCGATCCGTACGTTCATTTTAGAGAGCCGAAAATACCTGCCAGCGATAGACTTGCTTCTCATCCTAGAGGCACAAAACAGATATTGACGGAAGGCGGACCAGATGGCTTGGTGAAATGGGTAAAAGATCAGAAACAGATTTTGTTTACTGACACCACTTTTCGTGATGCTCATCAATCGCTTTTGGCCACCCGAATGCGGACTTTGGATATCCTTAAAGTAACCGATGGTTTCACGAAAAATCACCCAGAGATTTTCTCTCTAGAAATGTGGGGTGGTGCCACTTTCGATGTGTCTATGCGATTCTTAAATGAAAATCCTTGGGACAGACTAAAGCTCATTCGCGAAGCTGCGCCCAATACCTTAACTCAAATGTTGTTGAGAGGCTCTAACGGAGTTGGTTACACGGCTTATCCAGATAACTTGATCGAGCGATTTGTGGAAAAAACAGCAGAGCATGGTATGGATGTTTTCAGAATTTTTGATTCGCTGAACTGGATTGAAAATATGAAAGTGAGCATCAAAACGGTTCGGGAAAGAACCAATTCCGTAGCAGAGGCTTGTATTTGTTATACAGGCGATGTGCTCGATGCAAACTCAAAATACAATCTTCAATATTACATCGACATGGCCAAGGCTTTGGAAGATGAAGGTGCTCACATACTTTGTATAAAGGATATGGCAGGTTTATTAAAGCCTAGAGCCGCTACCAAATTGATCACAGCCTTAAAGGAGTCGGTGGAAATGCCAATTCATTTGCATACCCACGATACTTCCTCAATGCAAGCCACAACTTATTTCCACGCCATTGAGGCCGGGGTCGATATTGTTGATGTGGCCATTGCGTCAATGTCGGGTCTTACTTCACAACCTAATTTCAACTCAATAGTGGCTTGTTTAGAAGGTCATGAAAGAGATCCAAAAATCAACTTATCAAAACTGAATGAGTATTCTAATTATTGGGAAGACGTTCGTGAATACTATTATCCGTTTGAAAGTGGCTTAAAAGCAGGCACGGCAGAAGTATATGACCATGAAATTCCTGGTGGGCAATATTCTAATTTACGCCCGCAAGCAACAGCCTTAGGTTTAGAGCATAAGTTTGAAGAAGTAAAAAGGAATTACGCAATCGTCAATAAGTTATTTGGAGATATAGTTAAAGTAACTCCATCATCGAAAGTGGTGGGCGATATGGCCATTTATATGACTTCGAATAACCTAACAGTCGAAGATATAATGACTCGTGGAGAGTCTCTTTCATTTCCAGAATCGGTGGTGAGTTTGTTTAGAGGAGATTTAGGACAAACCCCTGGAGGTTTTCCTCAAGAGCTTTCAAAAATTATTCTCAAAGGAAAAACGGCATATACCGATCGGCCAAATGCTCATTTAGTGCCAGTGGATTTCGATAAAGAGTTTAAGCAGTTTCAAATCGACTTTGATGAATATTGTGATGAATTAGACTTTCTGTCTTATAAACTTTATCCAAAAGTGTTCAGAGATTTCTATGAGCACTGGCAGACTTACGGAGAAGTACGACATCTTCCAACAAAAGCCTTTTTCTATGGTTTAAAAGAGAACGAAGAAGTGTTTGTTCAAATTGGTAAAGGCAAGCACATCATTGTCAAAATGCTGCATAAATCCGAACCAGATGAAGATGCCATAAGAAAAGTATATTTCGATCTGAATGGTCAAACCAGAGTCATTGAAGTAAAAGATCAGAATGTAAAAGTAACCAAAGCAGTTCATCGTAAGGCAGAGGCCGAAAATGAGATTGGTTCACCTTTGCAAGGCCGATTGGCAGAAATCAAAGTAAAAGAAGGTCAGGAAGTTAAAGCTAATACAGGCTTATTTGTGATTGAAGCAATGAAAATGGAAACAACGGTTTCTGCTCCAAAAGCGGGTAAAGTGAAGAGGGTTCATTTACAAGCTGGAGAAATGATTGACCAAGAAGATTTGGTGATAGAAATGGAGTAATTATATTAGAGTAGAATAGGCCTTATTTAAGCATAGGGTCTCTCCCTGCCCAAAACAAAACTGTGTTTTAGTGCCTGATTTACAGAAGGGGAATGTGCGCTTTACCTCCAGAAAAGTGTGATTGGTCTGTAATTGCTGTTAAATCACCGATTCATTCAAGAATTTTGACGAAAACTTACTTGATTGCGTAAGTTTAAAACCTGCACAACGTTGGATAAAAAAAAGAAGATAAAAGTTTTATTGATTTCTGAGGGTACATATCCATTCTATGGTGGAGGTATTTCTACTTGGAGTCATATGCTTTGTGATAGAGTAACGAATGTAGATTTTACTTTATATTCAATTAATGCGGGTTTTGAAAAGGAGCCAATCTTTGAATTAAGTGAGAATGTAAAAAAAGTGATTCAAGTTCCTCTATGGGCTCCAGACGAACCTCAAGACTATGTTAGCTTTAGTAGGGAATATTATAAAGTGGTGAGTAAAAAAGAAAATACTTCACCAGAAGTTATTCAAAAGCACTTTGTTCCCATTTTTAAAAAATTCCTAGACCTTCTTTATAGTGATTCTGAAAACATGGAAGCGCTTGATTTTGTGTTCCGAAGTATGTGGGAATACTTTAAGGATTACGATTATAAGGAGACAATGAAAAGCGAAGAAGTATGGCGCGTTTTTCAGGAAGAAGCCATTCAAGAAACAGAGGCTGGAGGAGTAGAAGCTACACTTTTTGATTTAACCGTTGGTTTACGTTGGTTGTATAGGTTTTTGATTCCCTTTTCCATAGCCATTGAAAAAGTGGATGTATCACACATTACACTTTCCGGTTTCCCTTTAATACCAGCCCTGGTTTTAAAATATAGATACGGTACTCCACTCATGATTACAGAACATGGGGTGTACGTAAGAGAGCGCTTACTTTACATTAATCGTTCAGACTATTCATATTTCATAAAGGTATTTCTGATAAAACTAACAGAATGTATTACCCGACTTTCTTATTACAAGGCAGATAAAATTCTCTCCGTAAATAAATTCAATATTACTTGGGAGCTAATGTATGGAGCAGATAGAGATAAAGTTGAAATCACTTACAATGGGGTAGATCATGAAAGGTTTGTGCCTAGAGAAAAGCCTGAACATTTAAAGGGCATTCCTACCGTGGTTGCGGTAGCTAGAATCTTTGAATTAAAAGATGTACTTACCATGATCCGGTCATGCGCGGTAGTAATGAAGAAGATACCAAATGTTCAGTATTTGGTTTATGGAGATAAAAATGCGGTGCCTGAATATACAGCAGAGTGTGAGGCTTTGATCGAGGAACTGAATTTGGGAAATAACTTCTTTTTAAAGGGTTTTCATAGCCAACCTCATCTGATTTTTAGTGAAGGCGATATCTCAATTCTTACTTCTATTTCAGAAGGCTTTCCGTTTACAGTTTTAGAATCGATGAGTTGTGGCATACCGGTTGTAGCTACCGATGTTGGAGGAGTAAGTGAGGCGATTGAGGAAGGTACTGGATTTGTATGCAAACCCAGAGACCCAGAGGCAATAGGAAGTAAGGTAGTTGAATTGCTTACCAATAATGAACTGAGAATGGAAATGGGTAAAAAGGCCCGTCAGCGTGTGATCGATAATTTCACTCTCGATATTTTTATTAAATCTTATGAAAATATTTATGAGTCTGTGTATGCGCAAAGTTTAAATAAATAATCGAAGGTGATTTGATGATGGATTTTGAGAGTAAAATAGAGCGGCTAGGTTTAGATGTTTACGATAAGGTAGGTAAGCCTGTCAATGTAAACGTTGTGCGTGCTATGCTCGAATCCATGAGTATTAGAGCCGTGGATGCTAAAACAGATTATGGTGTAGACGACTTGCAAGAGTTGGCTAGAATGGTCTTTAGCCAAATTACGAGTGCCGATTTTATAGCTGCTCACCCAAGTAAATTAAAAGTGAATGATCAGTTTAAAAGTGAAGTAACTTCTGCCTCCGATTATCTCCGAATCAAAACAAAGTATTTCTTTTATTACTATCCCTTAGGGCTTTTTCATGGGCTTCCAGTTTTTATTCAAATTTTAACCATTATTCTTTTTGGGTATTCACTTTGGACGTATGTCGGCTTTAATCAGCTTCAATCAACAGCCGTAGTGCTTGGGGTTATTTTTGGCCTTGTAGGGACAGGTGGTTTTGTTCAGGTCATTGGTCGGCAAATATCACATTACTGGTATAACAATGATTTTGTGATGGCCAGAAAAAGCACCATCAAAGTAATTAAAGATGGATTATTGTTCATGTCGGTGCTGAGTGTGCTGCTATTGGTGGTTAATTTCTTTGCAAATATTTATCCATATCGTTTTCTCTACATCGTTTATATCTATTCCTTTTCAATCGGGATTTTGTTACTTATTTCTGCTGTTTTTCACCCTTTGAAGCAGCGTTGGATGATTACAGTTGCCTTTGTTTTGGCTACCGGATTGGCGCTGAGCTTGAAGCTATTTACTAATATAGATACTTACTTTACCCATTGGATAGGCATTTGGGTAGCCATTATTTTAATGGTAATTTACTTAAACTATTTCTTCAATAAGAAGATGAAAGCTACCCGAAATGTGAGTAGAGCTACTTCAAAAACAGCCGTAATGATTTACCGCAATTACCGCTACTTTTTTTATGGTTTACTTTTTTTCGTGTTCATTTTCATTGATCGAATTCTAGCGTGGTCTACCTCAGCAGACGGCTTGTTGCCATATGCTGTATATTATGAAAAGAATTATGAGGTTGGCATGGATATCGCAATTCTAATATTCTTCCTGTTGGTTGGGGTTCTAGAATTTAGTATCGCCTCCTTTAGTACGTTAAGCGATTTGTTGCAAAAACAGATTCCTTACAATCAGCCGCAGGTGTTTAATCGTAAATCATTGAAAACATATTGGGAACATGTTCAAATACTTCTGATTACCGGTGTGGTAATGATTGCCTTGTTATACACCGTTATTTGGGTCTGGTTTGGTTATGAAAGAGCCTTTAATGAAACCCTCAGCCCAATAAGTATAAAAGTGAGTATTTTGGGAGGTTTAGGTTATATTTTACTGGCTTGGGGTATGCTTAACTCTTTGTATTTGTTTACGCTAAATAAGCCTACTAAGCCATTAAAAGCCATTATGGTTGCCTCCGTAGTCAACTTGGTTGTAGGGCTTTTCCTGAGCAGGTTGGTTTCATATGAATATAGTGTTGTAGGAATGTTGGTAGGTTCAACCACCTTCATGCTTTTGACCTTGAAGTCGGTAACGGAGTTTTTCAAAAACCTTGACTACTACTATTATGCGGCTTATTAAAATCCTATCGCTTCTTATGGCCTTGTTTTCTTTTTCGGGGCTTTTCGCCCAAAAAGTACAGCCCAGTTCTGTGCTTATTTGTTATGGTAAAATCAATCCTGATCAAATTCAAGGGTATAAATATGTAATTCTAGAATCAGAACATTATACCGCATTTGATATTAAGTTAATCAAGGAAAATAACGAAAATGTATTGGGCTATATAAGTGTAGGTGAAGTAAGCAAAAGCCGTTTTTACTATAACCAACTGAAAGAAAGCACTCTTGGTAAGAACAAGATTTGGGAGAGTTATTATTTGAATTTAAGGGATGGCAATACGCAGAAAGTACTGCTAAGCTTTGTTGATAAAATAGCTAAAAAGGGCTTTGACGGACTCTTTTTAGATACGGTAGATACTTTTGCAGAATGGGGGCCATATCCCAATATGGGAGATGATCTGGTAAATCTCTTAAAAATGATGAAGGATAAATACCCTGATTTTCATTTAATGCAGAACGCTGGACTTTCCTTAATTCCAAAGTCGGCCAAGTACATTAATACTGTCGCTATTGAATCGGTGGCTACCAACTATTCCTTTGATAAATCGGAGTATGGTATGCACAAGTGGAATGAATTCTATAAAAGAGTTGAAGAGTTACAGGAAATAAGAAAAAAATATCAATTGCCGGTAATACTTATCGAGTATGCCGATAGTAGAAGACTATATCAGAAGGTTAAACAACAAATAGCTCCATTAAAGTGGGATTATTTTATTGGTCAGATTGGCTTACAAACCATTCCAAATTTTAAATAGGAATTAAGGAAATGAATATTCCATATACCGACTCCATATTTATTGGCCTCATTAGGCTCTTTCTCTGGATTCTGTTCCTATATGTAATGAAACGCCTTTTTTTCAAAGGAAAAAAGTCTAAGAATCAAATCAATTCTATGGCAGGAATGTGGTCATTTTTTGCCAGTGTTATAGTAGTTGGGGTTTTTCTATTGGTTCAAATCAATAGTTATGACCTAATGACCTGCCTCTTTATCATGGTTATCTTTTTTGGAGTTCGGTTAGTAGGTATTCAAAATGTGCTTTCCGATTCGGCTCGATTTAGGCGTCAAAGGAAAATGATTTTGTTGGATGTAATTGAAAAGGTAGAAGATAAAGAGCCATTAATTGATATTGTTGAAGAGAAACCTACAAAAAGACTATCAGTCAATTTTGGGTTTGTGATAATGGCGCTAACGGGTTTTGTGGCTATGGTGGTAAGGTTTTACTTATTCAAGTATGATAATTACCAACTCTCGGAATCATGGTTTAGTGAACTGGCAATCCTTAAGGGGATTTCACAACAAAAATGGTTAAGTAATGATGCAGGGGCTGTCGGCCAACACGCTCTGATGACTTTTTACGAAAAAATGACAGGGATAAGTCCAGAAATCACCCTTGAATCATTCGGTATTCTTCAAGCTTTTATTCTGAGCTTTATCATATTCTGGTTTATGAATATAATGACGGGCTCTAAGGTTACCGTTCCACTGATGGCTACCCTGAGTTTTGCCTTTTTCTTTAATCTTGTGCCCATTAATCTTTCGCAAATTACCCACGGTAAAGAAACCTTAATGGCGCTTACGTTGGTGCTTCCGGCTATGGTATATATTTATAAGCCATGGTTACTTTATGCAAGGTCTTCACGAACCTACACTTCCAAAATATTTGTCATTTTCACGGCCATCGCCTTAATAGATGTTTACTCGCTAATAGTTTTAATTCCACCGTTTATTTTGGTTGCTTCTTTCTTTACTAGTAAAAATTATAGACGCTTTTATTTTCGTGCATTAAAAGCATATTCGTTAGCAACGGGGCTGGTGTTAGGTGTTTATGCCCTGCATTTTTATCATGAAGGCATAGATTTCTTTCAATTCATTGTTTCAAACTTGCTGTCGGTTACATCCTCAACTTATACCAGTAATATGATCCTACCATATACTGAGTTAATTACTATTGTTCAGATTGTTTCACTGGTATCTGTTATAGTAATGTTTTTTATGATGAAGAGTAAAAAAGATAAATGGGCAAGTTTAATTGCTTTTGTAATCTATGTGAATGTATTAATTGGTATTAGTTTTTTAGACTTCCGATATTTTGATATCGACCTTTTTAATGAAGTTTTGCCCGTATTTATCTCCATTATTTTAGGTGTAGCCATTTATTTGGGCATGTACCTATTCGTAACCAAAGTGAAAAAAGTATATATGCCTGAAGCAATTGCTGTGGTGCTCATTTTTATACTATTTGCTACGGGAGCATTTTATGGTCAGAAAAACCTTTTTGGTAAAGAAGAACCTACCTCGCGCTTATCAAAAAATGTAATTGCGGCTTATCAAGAAATCTCAGCTAGCTTTCTGCCTTATTCCTATGCAGTGGTAAATAGCGGAACATTCCAACCACTCAGCACCAACTCTCATAATTTTATTAACTACAAGGATTTTCTTGGTGAATACGCTGTTCGAGACTCCGTTTACTTTGCTAATAAAGAAGATAAAGAGTTTTTAAGAGCAAACACTCAGTATATTATTCCAAATAGCCTGTTGGTGTTTATCTATAATACCACTAGTGAGTATGGCTTCAATAGGTTGGCGATTAACTTAAACTTGACGGATGAGGTTATGGTGAGTATGGAAAAATTAAAAAGTGAAGGAAGAACAATCAGAGTGTTTTTTAAGAAGGAAGATCTAACCGTTTTCGAAATTGTAAATAATCCAGGAGAAGCGAGAATTAAAGAATTGTTATAGTTTGAATTGCTACAGAATTATATATCGACCAATTATTCTCTGGGCTCTATTTTTAATAGTAGCCTTGGCGAGTTGTGGTAATTCAGATGAAGCCAAAAGTGGAACAAATCAAAAATCAGTTGCTTTTGAAGCGCTAGAGGAGCCTTTGGTGGTGTATATTCATTTTGCTGGAAGTGAACTGAGTGATTCATACTCAGGCCATATTGGTAAAATAATGGATTATACTAAAATTCCATATAAAGAGCTACCGCTAAAAAAGTTTAATGATTCTCCTATTTTTAAATCTACCCCTAGAGTAATCATAATAGATGGTACAGCTGCGGTAGAGTTAAAAGAACAAGCAATAGACTACTTAGTAGGCTTTGTAGGGGAAGGTGGTACGCTTATTTTCTCAAGTGTTAACGAAGATCAGCGGATGGGTTATCTGTCAGGAATTAAAGAGGATGCCACCTTTGCGTATGATTTAGGAGCTAAAGGTTTTAGGTTTATAAAAAATGTATTACCTGGTTTAGATAGTGCTAGCCTATATGTTAACAAGGAGCATACTGCTTTAGCTAAAGAAAATTTTAAGCCGAATATTAATGTGTTGGCTACAGCTGTCAATGACGAGGAATTCCCTGTCATTTTTGAAAATGTTATTGGTAATGGTCGGGTAATTAACTTTAATACAACTATCAAATTAGAAAGGTCTGATAGAGGGCTTTTGTTTGCGGCTATTTTGAGTGGGTTAGAAGGAACACCTTATCCAGTGGTAAACGTGAGTACTATTTTTATTGATGATTTTCCTAGTCCTACTTATGCTATCAAATCTGAGCCCATTAAGTCAGAATTTGATATTACCCAAGCAGAATTTGTGACTGATGTTTGGTGGCCAGATATGCTTAAGCTGTCAAAGAGGTTTGGAATCGAGTATTCAGCTTACCCAATTTTCAACTATAATGTAATAAAAGACTCACCTTTTCTTTTCGATCAGTGGGATATTCAAAAGACGCAAAGAAACGGAAAACAATTGAGTACTTCGGTGTGGATGAGCAGAGAGGTTCTTCGAAATGGCTTTGAATTAGCCATTCACGGGTATAACCATGAGTCTTTATTGAAAGAGGTTTGGGAAAACCCAGAAAGCATAGAGTCGGCATTTAAGGCGGCTAGAAAAAAATGGACTGTAGATCGACTCGGAGATTATCCCACAAGCTATGTAGCGCCATCAAATTATATTGATAGCATTGGCTTGGTACATTTGAAAAGAGCCATGCCTGAGATTGAATTTATGAGTACTACTTATGAAGGCGAAATTGAAGAAGGAGGCGGAAGAGATTTTGACCCAGATCCGTATGAACCAAGCCTTTTTGATTTTCCTAGAATCACAAGCGGCTATACTTTCAATGATAAAAAGGAGTACATCCATCAGTCGCTTTATTTATACACCGGAATTTGGACGCATTTTATACATCCTGATGATGTGTTTCAACTTCCTACTGAAACCAATAACTCAGCCGGTGAATTTGAATACAGAAATGGAGAAGGATTGAACTGGTACAGAACTTCTGATAATAAGGAAGGGATGTATACTAGATGGGTGTCATACCTTGATAAAGTGAGAACAATACATCCCACCACCAGATTCCTTACAGCAACAGAAGGTGGAAGAATAACGAGAAACTGGAGAAACTCTACTTATGAATACAGTGAAAGCGGAGATTTTTATTCGGTGAGAAAAAGCAGTTCGAATAAATGGAATGATAAAGAGTTTTATTGGTTTGTTTTTGCAACAGAAGAAAACGCAGAGGCTATGGAAAAGGGTTTTTCCAAAGTAGTAGAAACATATACAAAAACAGCTTTTTTCGGTGGTACGCTATTTACTCTTAAAACATCAAAACCTCAACTTTTATTTAACAACGTAAAATGGAAAGAGGCGCCTTTATTTGATTTGTCTGAAGCTAGGGCTATGGCTAATGAAGACTACAGTAGCTACTTATCAGAAAGGGCTACAATAGTTAATGGTTATATAGCTGAAAGTGGTGAAACTGAAAAAACTACAGAGGAGGTTCTGGCTCAATTAACAACCACAGAAGATTCGGTAGCATGGTTTGTCGAAAATAGTCAGTTAGAGCAAGCAACAGTAATCCTTGAAGATAAACTTCTTAAGCAAGCCTCGGTTGATTCGCTAACTTTTACTGATTTTGTGCTCTATTCTGGCTATCAAGAAAAGCCAATGGATGTTTGGAGTTTTATGGAAGAGGTATATCAAGAACAGTCGAAATCCCTAGCCTTAGATTATTTGAACCTCTATTTGAAGAAAGAGTCATTCCCTAATGAAGAGTTAACAGAAAGATGGCTTTATCGGAAAATTTTCTTCAACGCGAAAGATGAATCTGCCATCAAAGATTACTTCACTTTCTTTTACACTACCGAATATGTGTCGCAAATCAAGCAGTTGCTCATTCACTTAAACGAAAACAACCCTACACCTGAAAATTATGCGCGATATATTCAGTTCCTTATAGATTTTGAACTCGAAAATCTTAGTGAAGAATTAATAGGCAAAAGCCCAGAAGAGTTTCCGTTGCTTTGGCCTAAGGCAACTACCATTACTTACACATTTTCAGATGAGGGAAGAATTCAGGAAGCATTATTATGGTCTGATTTCACAGATGAAATTCCAATAAACACGGTGCTTCAATGGTGGATTGAACTCGAAGCTTACAATAAAATGGAAAGCGTTTATAATGAATATATTGTTGATCATCCAGAAGATCAAGAGGCTAAAGCATTTGTGAGTTCTGCTTGGTATGATATAGGGGAATACGAAAGATCAGCTCTTATAGCCAGCCAATTACCTGAAGGAAGCGAGAAAAAAAATGAAATTGAAAAGCGCTTTAATCCAGACGTGATTTACTTCGATGCCGATGTTCAGAAATTTTTGATCGATAGGACTCCTGAGCTTTTTAGCCCAGAAACCCTCCATGCCCTAACGAAAGAGCTTCGTTATAATGAGAATAATTCTGTTGAAGTAAATACAGCTTATGTAGAAGATAACTTCGATCAGTCAGTTTGGGAAAGCAGCGCTACTTTCAACCTAAGAACAGAAAGAGGGAGGCAGCATAGCTTTTCTGTAACTCATGCAAGCGTGTCTGATTTGGTGTTAACAGATGTTGATCCACAAAATTTAGCACACGAGCTTTACGGATTAAGTTACCGTTACCAAACTGCCAATAACCCATCAAAACCATTGTTTAGTGCCGGGGCTGGCTTGCAGAGAGATAATTTCAATAAAATGTTTGTTGAGTTGGAGGCTAGTATTTCGCAGTCAAAAGAAAATGTATTTAAGTCGTTGAGTTTAGACTTTGCACCTGTACAAACAGGTGTGGGTATCTCAAAAGAAATTTATAAGTCTGAAATCATTGGTTACTATGAACGTGGTTCTACCAAGTTTTGGCAATCGAGCTTTGCTTTGGTGGGCAGCTATTATACCAACGGAGGCCTAGAAGGAGCTTTAACCTCTCGTCTGTTTGCCAATTTAAAAAGAGCGAATAAATCCCGATTCTCACCTTTTGCAGAACTATTCGTATCGGCTGCCAATACGAGCCAAGAAAACGGAAACCCTTATTGGATTATCAAGAGTAGGCTTTACGGTGGTGGAGGTATTGCTTGGACATTCGGAGAAAACGAGCGAAAGTTAAAGAGTAGGATAGAAGCAGGTTATTTCTTTGATAGCTATACCGATGGATTTTTGAGAGTAACGGGTAATGTATCATTTCCAATAAAGGAATTCACCTACGTAACCACCCAATTTGAGCTATTTAATCAGTCGCTCTATTATTCTAATGGAGTTCAGCTTGGAATCAAGCATTTCTTAGATCGAAAAAGAAAATACACTTACAAACCTAGGTCTTATTAACCAAACTAGGGCACAGTGACCCTTTAAGGGCTAGTGTTCACTTTTATTTGTTTTACAAATATAGATATTATAGATTTGATCTATATTTGTAGATTAAATAAAATCAAAATGAAGGGCGACAACATTGGTGAACTAGAAGAGCTTGTGCTTTTACTCGTTGGCGTATTGTACGAAGATGCTTACGGAGTTTCTGTTTTGAAAGAAATGAAAGAGCAGACCGGACGTGAAGTTAACATCAGCGCTATTCATGCGGTTTTGAACCGGCTCGAAGAAAAAGGTTTACTCACTTCTGGCATGGGTGGGGCCTCACAAGTTCGGGGCGGAAGAAGAAAGCGTTATTATTCCCTTACATCAACAGGTAGAGCCGTTTTGGATGAGGTCAAATCCATGCGCGACAAACTCTATAATCAACTACCAGCACTCAATTTTTCAGCATGAAAGATTTTGAGCAACCGAAACCACCACGCTGGGCCGACCGCTTTTTAGAGTGGTATTGCAACCCAAAGCTATTAGAGCAAATTCAAGGCGATGTGCATGAACTCTTTTTCTGGCGATTAGAAGAAAGAGGGGTGAAGAGTGCCAAGCGTGCTTTTATTTGGGACATTATTCGCCTATTCCGATGGAAGAATATTAAAAGGAAGTCAAGTCAAACAACTCAATTTAACAACATTGCTATGTTCAAAAACTATTTTAAAATCGGTTGGCGAAATATCCTTCGTCAAAAAATGCCCTCGTTTATCAACATCACAGGGCTCTCTTGCGCCATAGGCTGCTGTTTGGTGGCTTTTATGTTTATCGAACCACGGGTGATTCGAGATCAATTTCATGAAAACGGTAAGAACATCTACTTGGTCGCGCATGAGGCTTTTATTGAAGGTAACTTGGGTAAATACGGGGTTTTTGATTCGAGCCTAGCCAAGGAATTACCGGATAAATTTCCTCAAATAAAACGCAGGACCAGGATGAAAGGCACACAAAATATTTTCCGAATTAAGGATAATATTTTCAGGAGCTATGTAAATTATGTTGACCCCGATTTTCTCAATTCATTCTCTTTTCCTATGGTTTATGGAAGTAAAGATGCACTGAAAGACCCTTCTAAGATTGTGATTGATAGATCTGCCGCCATAAGGTTTTTCGGAGATGAATATCCGATCGATAAGTTGGTGAAAGTCATTTATGACGAAGAAGAAATTAATTTTTCGGTGGGGGGAGTAATCGAAGATGCGCCCAATAACTCTAGCATCAGGCCGGGCTTTCTTATAAGTTACGAGGTGCTGGAAAATAGGGGGCAGACAGCCCAGGCCAATGCCGTAACATTTATAGAATTAGAGAAAGGAACTAATGTATTGGAGCTCGAAAGGTCATTTCAATCAATGGTTTCAGTCCAAAACGGGCTTAAACCTGATGCTCAATACGAGTCGATTTTCCTCGTGCCTTTAGAGTCTATGGCCAAGAGTAACTTAAACGGAGTGCCTGGAGGATCGCCACCTATGGCTCCAATTATATTACTCATCTCCATTGCGGGTTTTATGTTGTTATTGGCCATTTCTAACTATGTGAATATTGCTATTCTAATGGCAACAAGGCGGGTAAAGGAAATAGGAATCCGTAAAACAATAGGCAGTAAACGAACTCAAATAATTGTCCAATTTTTAACGGAAAATCTAATTCTTTGTGCGCTTTCTGTTTTTTTGGGAATTGTTTTGGCCAGAGGGCTTTTTATGCCTTGGTTTAATGAAATGTCTGGCGGAACTATCTCGCTCAATTTATTTTCCAACCGAAATTTATGGCTCTTTTTAGGGTTACTCTTATTAGTGGTTACTTTCCTTTCAGGATTTTATCCTGCAGTATATATCTCAAAATACAAGCCTTCTGTCATTTTTAGTGGTAAGGAAAAGCTCGGGAAAAAATGGGGTTTTTCGGGTGCACTAATTACGTTTCAATTGGTATTGTCAATCATCACAATTGTAGGTGGAATCATGTTCGTTCGAACCAATAATATGCAAAAAAGGATAGAGTGGGGCTTTGATAAGGAAGACAAAATTTTAGTGAATATTCCAAGTTCAGAAGTCTATCCAGAATTATTGAATAAAATGATGTCTATACCTGGGGTTGAAGAAGCCGTTGCAACAAATGCAGCGTTAGGTGAGGCTTATGGCAATACTGAATTTTACTTGGGTGATAAAAAGAACCGAGCTTCGTTTCTATCTTGTAGTGCTAAGTATCCGCAGTTTATGGGCTTAGAGCTACATGAAGGAAGGTTTTTCGACCCTGAACTGATTAGTGATTCACAGTCTTCGGTAATGGTTAATTATAAATTTGCCGAACATTACGGTATTCGAATTGATGATCTAATTCAAATTGATAGTGTTTTTCATAAGGTGGTGGGTGTATTGAATGATTTCACCTATCAAGGCTTGAGTGACAAAATAGAGCCCATAATTATAAAGGCCAAACCCGATTCTGAATTGAATTATCTTACATTAAAAGTTTCGGCAGGTACTGAAATGGAAATGGAAGATAAAATTAAACAAGCATGGGTGGATGTAGTACAGAATAAGCCATATATAGGCTTTTTACAATCTAGGATTTTTGATTCTGGTTCTGAAGATAGCAGAGGGTTGAAAAACACTATGTTATTTACATCTACCCTCGCTACAATTCTTGCGGCCATGGGGATTTTTGGTTTAGCATCTTTAAGCATCGCATCAAAAATGAAAGACATAGGTATTAAAAAAGCTTTAGGGGCTAATTTGATACAACTTACTAAATCTGTCTATCTAAAATTCGGTATCATGTTATCCATAGCAGTGGTAATTGGAAGTACGTTAGCAGTATTTATCATTGGGATATTTCTAGATGAGGTTTATGCCTATCACGATCCTGTAAACTTTATTCCATTGTTTTTTGCAGCTGCTATTTTGACAATTGTAGTTTTCCTAACGGTCACTACTCAAATAGGTAAGGTAAAGAAAATGAACCCTGCTGAAACTTTAAGAATGGACTGATAAAACAAAAACGGGCTTTGATCTAATATTAATCAAAGCCCGTTTTAATTTTCTGTAATAAGAGATTAGTTGCCTTCACTACCAACCTCAATTAAGGTTTTCATGTCTTTGGTCCCCATTCTTTTCATGGTTATTTCACCATCTTTAAACTCCATCACCACTATAACAGAAACCTTCTGTTGCATTCTTGGCCATTTAAGGTTGTCGTTAATACTGCTGATAAGGTTCATTTTTTTGGTTTTAATATTGGTTTCATTTCTAATGCTCATCAAGCAGCTAGTACCTCTATTGTCCACCAAAACCTGAAACCCAAGAATTCCTTCAGCATTCTTTTTTGTCTTTTCATCCCAAGAGGCTGTAACCACTTCAATGATTTTTTCATTATCAAGTTTCGCAAGTATCTCATCGGTTTCATAAACAAATTGATCCAAATAGCAATTATCAACTACATCTGGAAAAACATGCTGCGCAAAGGCTTGATGAGAAAAGCAGAAGCACAGCAGAAGAAAAAATAGTCTGATCGTTTTCATGCCTACTAAGTTAGCAAAATGAGGTAAATCTTTCTGGCTGAATTTTTTTAAAGAATTATTTCCTCAACGATACTCAAATTTGGTAATGCGAAAATTGATCGTTGTTCTGACATCAATTTCAACTCATTCGAACAAGCACCAGCTTTTTTTAAAATTAAAAATACGATAATGAATTTTATAGAATATAATATGCATATTAAATATTACATTTGTTACATTTAATATGATGTATGAAGAAGATTAAGATTCATATCTGTAATAATAAAAGAGCATGGTTTACTCCTAAAGGTAGGTTGTGGCATGTAGAGGACAAAGGCGTTCAGCTCTCTTATAGAACTATTGAAGAGATGCTTAGAACTCATCCTGAGTTTGCATCAATTCCAGAGATACAAGCATCTGTTGATAGGCGTATTGAAAAAGCGAAGAGAAAAAAAGATTATCTAGTAAGAAAGGAATCAAAAAGGATTGAACTTGAGGCAACTCCAAAAATTAAAACAGAAAAAATGGTAACCTGTTATTATTGTTTTGGTACCGGAGAGACTGGCTTGGGAATGCCCTGTACTAACTGTAAAGGTAAAGGAGGGTATTTAGTAACCGCTAAAGGTTTTTGAGAGATTATTCAAGACTAATAAATCGGTTTTATTTTTCTAATCTTTTCATTTACACGCAATAAATTCATGATTCTTAGTTATCTATTTGGAGCGGTAATTTTTATATTGAACCATCAGCGTTCCAATCTCTTACTGTCTTAATTAAATTGAAATGTCATTATCCAAAACCTCTCTTTTGGCTGCCTTGTTGTGCCTGTTTTTTGTCGCCTCTTGTAGTGATAAGAAAACCCCAATAGATCAGCTTAATAAGCAAGCCGATCAAGCCTTTTCGGCTTATGTTTCATCTTATACTTCTGGAAAAGTATCTACACGCTCAACCATTATGGTGCGTTTGGTAGAACCCGTAACGGATGCCCAGTTAAGTACAGATCCTACTTCGCTTTTTCAGTTCACACCAAGTATTTCTGGTAAAGGCCGTTGGGTAGGAAATAATGTTGTAGAATTTCAACCTTCATCTCCTCTTAAATCAGGCACTTTGTACAACGGAACGCTAAAGTTGAGCAGCCTGAAGGAAGTAGAGAAAGAACTCAATAATTTCAATTTTGGATTTGAAACGATCAGTCAAAATTTCGATTTAGAAATAGAACAAATTGCCTCAGATACCGAAGATGCAATGCGTAAGCAAGTTATTGAAGGGCAGTTCAATACTGCTGATTTTGCCGACTCTGCTGCTGTGGTGAAGGCAGTGTCGTTCAAACAGCCAGGCGGTAACCTTTCAGTACAATGGGAAATTGATAAAGCAAACGGCACTACACACAGGTTTAAAGTACAAGGAGTTGAAAGAAAGGAACAAGCTACAGAGGTTGAAGTGACAGTAGATGGTGGCAGTTTGGGGGTGGATCGGGATTCGCGAACGGTGGTGCCCGTGGCTGTTCTTGGCGATTTTGAGGTGTTAGATGTTAAAGTGGTAAAAACAGGCGACCCTTATGTTTTGGTCAGTTTTTCCGATCCTTTGAAAGAGGACCAAGATCTAACGGGGTTAATTACTGTAGAAGGTCAAAATGATCTTCGCTATACTATTGATGGCAATAATGTAAGGGTCTATGTGGCGCCTGACATTTCTGGTGTTAAGATGGTTAGGAGTTTTCCAGGCATTCGTAACCTCATGGATTTTAGAATGAAAAAGCTCTCTCAAAACTCCGTAAGTTTTGAACAGCTAAAACCTTCATTAAAACTCAATGCAAAAGGTACTATTCTACCCAGTACCGATGGCCTCATTCTTCCTTTCGAAGCCGTGAACTTGAATGCAGTAGACGTAACCGTAATCAAAATATATGAGCGCAATGTGTTGCAATTTCTTCAGGTAAACGAATTCGATGGGAATGAGCAATTGCGCAGGGTTGGGAAACCAGTTTTGCAAAAACGTATTCCGCTTAACGAATCGGGAGTGTTTGATTTAGGGAAGTGGAATCGTTTTACGCTTGACTTGAATGAGCTTATTCAAACCGAACCAGGAGCCATTTACCAAGTACGAATCAACTTCAGAAGGCCATATTCTACTTTTGGCTGTGCCGCACCAGCAGATGAAACACCAGTACTAACAGGGCAAATTCCAGAAGACAATTGGGACGCTTATTCTGGCGACAATGACGGTGCGTACGATAGTTATTACGATTACAACTATGGTAGAAACTACAACTGGCAGGACCGTGATAATCCATGTACAGATTCCTATTACGTGGGTAACAATAGAATGGTAAGTAAGAATATTTTGGCGTCAGACTTAGGGATGATTGCTAAAATTGGGAACAATAGAAAACTGACGGCCTTTGTTACTGATTTGAAAACCACTAAGCCAATTTCGGGTGTTTCTGTAGATGTTTATGACTTTCAGGAAGAGAAGATTGCTACTGTAACTACCGATGGTCAAGGTAAAATTGAAACGGACTTATTGAGGAAACCATTTTTATTGGTAGCCAACCGAGGGGCGGAGCGCGGTTATTTAAAACTTTCAGATGGGCTTTCACTCTCCATGAGTAATTTCAATACAGGTGGCGCTCGAGTAGAAAGAGGGTTAAAAGGCTTTATGTATGGCGAAAGAGGTGTTTGGCGTCCGGGCGATGATATTTATTTAAACTTTATTTTAGAAGATAAAGAAAACAATCTGCCAGATGACCACCCAGTCGTTTTTGAGTTAATCGATCCATCTGGAAATACAAAGCAGCGTATTGTGAGAACGCAGTCTGTGGATGGCTTTTACGATTTCAAAACCCAAACTGCCGACACAGACCCAACGGGCAACTGGACAGCAAAGGTAAGCTTAGGTGGTGCGGAGTTCACCAAACGTGTAAAGGTGGAAACAGTTAAGCCTAACCGACTTAAGATTGATTTGGATTTCGGAGTAGACAGGCTAACTGCTGCAACTACGTTTGTGTCGGGCGACTTGAATGTGAAATGGCTTACGGGCGCAGCTGCAAGAAACCTAAAAGCCGAATTCGACCTTTATTTGAACCCTGTCACGACTACTTTTAAAAACTTCCCTAATTATTCATTTGATGATGAAGCAAAGAATTTCAACCAACAACCCACTCAGGTTTTTTCTGGAGAGGTTGACGCTTCTGGTCACTCAAAAGTGAACTTGAAAATTGGCTCAGAATTAAATTCTCCGGGGGCTGTAATGGCCACTTTTAAAGGAAAGGTATACGAGCCGGGAGGTGATTTCAGTATCGATCAATTCAGTATTCCATTTTATCCCTACACTTCATTTGTTGGAGTGAAAAAGCCAGAGGGTGACAGAAGAGGACAATTGGTTACGGGCAAATCACATCAAATGAGCGTAGTAACGGTGGATTCCGAAGGAAATACGATTGACAGAAAAGGATTGACTTTTGAAGTTTACAAATTAGGCTGGCGCTGGTGGTGGGACGGTGGCCAAAACGATATCGCCAATTACGTAGGCGCCAATTACAACAAACCAGTAATGACCAAAACGGTGAACGCTACGGGAGGCAAAGCAACGGTAGATGTTAATATTGGCGACCGTGAGTGGGGACGCTATTACATTCGTGTAACAGATCCCGTTTCTAAACATTCCACTGGAACAATCGCCTACTTCGATTGGCCGGGTTGGGCAGACGACAATAACCGTCCGGGAGGCGCTTCTCTTTTAGCCTTTTCTACCGACAAAGAAGATTACAATATTGGCGAAAAAGTGAAAATCAATATTCCGTCAAACTCAGAAGGAAGAGCATTGGTAAGCGTGGAGAATGGCAGCAAGGTAGTTGCCTCCTATTGGGTAGAAACTGGTAAAGGAGAAACGGCATTTGAGTTTGCTACTACCGAAGAAATGGTGCCAAACGCTTATGTGAACACCACACTTTTACAGCCTCATGCACAAACCAGAAACGATTTGCCTATCAGGCTGTATGGCGTAGTGCCAATAAATGTAAGCAACCCAAAAACCAAACTGAATCCTGAAATTTCATTACCGAATGTACTGGAGCCAGAATCGGATGTAACGGTGAAGGTGAGCGAAAAAGAAGGTCGTGCAATGACTTATACTATTGCGGTGGTAGACGAAGGATTACTTGATATCACCCGTTTTGGTACGCCAGACCCATGGTCGAATTTTTATGCGCGTCAGGCTTTGGGCGTAAAAACTTGGGATTTATTCGATGATGTAACGAATGCCTATAATGGAGAGCTGACCCGATTATTAGCCCTCGGTGGTGATGGTACGAACGCTAAACCAGAGAGTGCAAAAGCCAATCGTTTCAAGCCAGTGGTAAAACATTTAGGGCCTTTTAGGTTGGAAGCGGGGAAGACCGCTTCGCATACTTTTAAAATGCCGAATTATGTAGGCTCTGTGCGCACCATGGTGGTAGCAGGAAAAAACGGTGCATATGGAAAAGCAGAAAAAGCAACGCCAGTACGCAAACCATTGATGGTTTTGGGTACGCTGCCAAGAGTAATTGGCCCAGGCGAAAAAGTGAAGTTACCAGTGAGCGTTTTTGCCATGGAGCCATCGGTGAAAGAGGTGAAGGTTTCTGTGAAGGGAAATGCCTTATTGAAAACCATTGGTTCAGGACAACAGTCATTGACTTTTAATGAAATTGGAGATCAGATCATAGATTTTGAATTGGAGGTAAGTGAAACATTAGGCATTGGTGCTGTTGAAATTGTGGCAACATCAGGAAATGAAACTGCAACTTATAAAGTGGAAATTGATGTACGAAGCCCTAATCCACCTGCTACCGATGTAATTGCCAAGGCACTTCAAGCTGGGGAAAGCTGGAATCAGTCTTTCGAGCAAATGGGAATGGCGGGTACGAATAAGGTACAGCTCGAACTTTCCGTCATTCCTCCAATCAACCTTGGAAAGCGCTTGAATTACTTAATTAGCTACCCGCATGGTTGCATAGAACAAACTACTTCCGCAGTTTTTCCTCAACTCTTTTTAGGAGACATTATGGAATTGACGGCTGATAGAAAAGCTGAAATTGAAAGAAACATCAAAGCGGCCATTGATGGAATGTCGAAGTTTCAAACGAGTGAAGGAGGTTTCTCTTATTGGCCCGGCCAAAGCGATGACAATGACTGGGGTACAAACTATGCTGGTCATTTCTTGATGGAAGCCAAGGATAAGGGTTATAACATTCCTTCCAACTTACTGAGAAACTGGACAAAATTTCAAAGTAGAAAGGCTAAGAATTGGATGCGTCATGGCCGATACAACGATGATTTAATGCAAGCTTACCGATTGTATACTTTGGCTTTAGCACAAAGCCCTGAGTTGGGTGCTATGAACCGTTTAAGGGAAGATAATAGTCTTTCGCTGGAAGCGAAATGGAGATTAGCGGCAGCTTATGCGGTGGCAGGAAAAGTAAATGTGGCGAAAGAACTAATTGCTTCAGAGCCGAAGGTGTCCACACCTAAATCGAACTACTATTATTACGGTTCTCAAACCCGCGACAATGCCATGATTTTAGAGACTTTGGGCTTGCTTAAAATGCAAAACGAGGGCATGACATTGTTAAGGACTGTAGCCGATGATTTAAGTGATGACCGTTGGATGAGCACACAAACAACGGCTTACTCGTTACTTTCAGTCATCAAGTTTTCGGGAGTAGATAAAACTTCGAAAGGCTTAGAAGCTTCTTACGTTTTGAACTCAGGTTCGAACCAAAGTATAGAGACGGCCAAGCCTGTGAAGTTGATTGATGTGCCTGTGGATGGAGCAAAAGCTGGTGCGGTTAAAGTAGAGAATAAGGGCGAAGGAGTGCTCTTTGCCAGAGTTATTAAAACGGGTCAGCCCTTAGCTGGAAATGAAACTGCGGCTTCAAGTGGTCTGACAGTAAAAGTGACTTATGTAGACCGTAATGGACAGAGCGTGGATCCGAGCAGTTTAAGTCAAGGTACAGATTTCTTTGCTGAAGTTTCAGTGTTCAACCCCGGAACGAGAGGGGTTTATGAGAATCTTGCCTTGAGCCAAGTGTTCCCTTCAGGTTGGGAAATTTTGAATGAACGACTGAATGAAATTCCGGGTGCTACCACTTCGCAGAACTATACTTATCAAGATATTCGGGACGATAGAGTTTACACTTATTTTGACTTAAGACCTAACGAGAGAAAGCTGTTTAAGGTAGCTCTGAATGCAACCTATGCAGGGCGTTTTTACTTGCCGGCTGTTGGAGTCCAAGCCATGTACGACAACACCATTAATGCGCGCGTGCCTGGTCAATGGGTAGAAGTAAAGCGAGTGAATTAAGTACATATCACATTAGACCCGACAGGTTTTTAAAATCTGTCGGGTCTTACCTCACCGAATGAAAAAACAGATCAAAAAATATCGTTATCCAATCGTGGTGCTTTTCGTGCTATTGTCGGCTGCGTATTATGTCTGCTTGCCTAAAACACTTTTTAACGATCCATACGCAACTGTACTCAATGCCGAAAATGGAGAAATGCTTTCTGCTCGAATTGCCAGAGACGGCCAATGGCGGTTTCCAGAAGTAGATTCCATTTCTGATAAATATGAGGCAGCTTTACTTACTTTCGAAGATCAATATTTCTATCGCCATCCCGGGGTAAATCCTTTGGCCATGGGCCGGGCCATGGTTCAGAATTTAAAAGCTGGATATGTGGTGAGTGGAGGCAGTACCTTATCCATGCAGGTGATTCGCATGTGCCGAAAGGGGAAGTCGCGCAACATATATGAAAAGTTGGTGGAAATGATTCTGGCCACCCGGCTTGAACTTCGGTATTCCAAAAAAAGCATTTTGAAACTGTATGCTTCGCACGCCCCTTTTGGAGGAAATACGGTGGGGATTGAAGCGGCCTCATGGCGCTACTTTGGCAGAAGGGCCAACGATTTAAGCTGGGCCGAAGCCGCATTGTTGGCAGTGCTTCCCAATCAGCCTTCATTGCTATACCCCGGAAGAAATACGGCTCCTTTAAAAGCCAAACGCGATCGCCTTTTAGATAAAATGTATGATGAAGGCTTTTTTGATGAAACCAGCCTTGAATTGGCTAAAGACGAACCCATTCCTTCTAAACCTAATGATATTCCAATTGAAGCTTTGCACTTGCTAGATAAAGGCGTCAAGGATGGAAAGGAAGGCCAAAGGTTGCAAACTACGCTAGATGCGCATTTGCAGAGGCGTGTAGACCGAGTGGTGAAAAACCATAATGCATTATTGAGGCTCGATGGAATTGAAAATGCTTCGACCATTGTGTTGGATGTTCGTAGTAATACAGTGAAGGCCTATATAGGAAATGTGTATGAGGAAGGTACATCGTCAACTGGCCAACAAGTAGATGTGATTCAAGCGCCAAGGAGCACAGGCAGTTTGCTCAAACCCATTCTGTATGCTTCTCTGTTAGATGAGGGGTTGATGTTGCCAAAATCGCTTTTGCCTGATGTGCCTGTGTATTTCAAGAACTTCGTACCAAAGAATTTTACCCGCGAATACGATGGTGCTGTCCATGCTGATATGGCACTGTCGAGGTCGCTTAATATTCCCGCAGTTCATATGCTTCAAGATTATGGCTATCCGCGTTTCCATGAAAAACTGAAAGATTTAGGAATGACAACGCTTACCCAGCCTGCTAGTCATTATGGCCTGTCAATGATTCTGGGCGGTTCTGAAGGCACTCTTTGGGACTTGACGAATATTTATGCAGGAATGGCGCGTACGCTCACACAGTTTAATGGGCGGGCTCCCGAAAAGCATTATGAGAAAAGTGATTTTGAATTTGCGAATTATGATGGTGCAAATTCAAAAGTTCAACCTTCATTGTTGAGTGAAAAAGGTGTTCCTAAAAAACAGCCAACTGAAAACATTGAACTGAGTAACAATAAACAACTCAGTGCTTCTTCCATTTGGTTTACTTTTAAAGCCATGCTGGAAGTGTATAGACCGGGTGATGATGCGCAATGGAAACTGTATTCTAGCGCCAAGAAAATAGCCTGGAAAACTGGGACAAGCTTTGGTTATCGAGACGGTTGGGCAATAGGTGTGACCCCCGAATATGTAGTAGGCGTTTGGGTAGGGAATGCCGATGGCGAAGGACGACCTGGACTCACGGGTATTCAAGCCGCTGCGCCAATTCTCTTCGATATTTTTGATGTGCTGCCTGAAACTACTTGGTTTAACCCGCCTATGGCTGAAATGGCATATGCACCAGTAGATCGTCAAAGTGGTTATTTGGCTTCATCCTATTCCATTCAAGTGGATACCGTTTTAATTCCAAAGGCTGGGCTGAATACCATGGCAAGCCCTTTTCATCAAAGGGTACACCTTGATAAAACCAGAAATTACCGTGTAAACTCAGATTGCGAGCCAGTGGTAGATATGATCAGCACCAATTGGTTTGTCCTTCCTCCTAAACAAGCACTGTATTATAAAAAGCGTAATCCAACCTATCAAGAACTTCCTCCTTTACGGAGCGATTGCTTTGGTGAAAGCTTGAATATGGAAGTGATGGATATGGTATATCCAGAACCCGATGCGCAGGTGTATATTCCCATAAATCTAGAAGGCGAAAGGGAACAAGTGGTGTTTGAGGTGGCTCATCGTAAACCCAATAGCCAGTTGCATTGGCATTTAAATGATGTCTATTTAGGTACCACTCAAGGGAATCATGTTCTCGCCTTAACACCACCAGCGGGTGAACACATCATTACTGTGGTTGATGAAGAAGGGCATCGGTTGTCACGAAATTTTACAGTGTTGGAAAAGGTAGGGAAGTAAAAAAGGCTCCACTTATTAAAGTGAAGCCTCGATATTTATACTTCTTCTTTCAGCCTGTCTTTAAACATGCTCCGTAGTTTCTGAACTTTTGGATCAATTACAGCCCTGCAATATGGTTGACTTCCATTCTCGTTGTAATAATTTTGATGGTAATTTTCGGCTGGGTAATAGGCTCCAAGCGGACTGATTTCTGTTACAATAGGATCGTCAAAGTAACCCTTCATTTCCTCCTTTACAGCTTCTGAGGTTTGTCTTTCATCTTCGTCTTGATAAAAAATTACAGACCTGTATTGTGTTCCTTGGTCATATCCCTGTCTATTTAAAGTAGTAGGGTCGTGAGTAGAAAAGAAAATACGAAGTAAATCGGCATAAGGTAGAATCTCTGGGTTGTAGGTAATTTTAATCACTTCCGCATGTCCCGTTCTTCCTGTTCCAATTTCTCTGTAAGTTGGGTTCTTAATCGTTCCGCCAGAGTAGCCCGATTCTACTTTTTCTACTCCTTTTACGCGTTGAAAAACAGCTTCGGTACACCAAAAACAGCCGCCACCTAAAATGGCTGTGGCTTCGGTTTTGTCTTCTTCAATCAATTTCATCGAAGCTGAATTAATGCAATAGCGTAATCCACTTGGCGCAGGCCCATCAGGAAAAACATGACCTTGATGAGCATCGCAAGTATTGCACATTACTTCCACACGCACCATTCCATAAGACGTGTCTTTTTCGTACTTAATGGCATTTTCTTTTACGGGTTGTGTAAAACTTGGCCAGCCAGAACCAGATTCAAATTTTAATCTGGAATCGAATAGGGGAGTGTCGCAGCAAACGCAACCATATAGTCCTGGTTCGTGGCGTTCGCAGAATTCACCAGTTCCTGCCCTTTCGGTGCCTTTTAATCTGGCAATTTGAAATTGTGATGGAGTTAAAATGGCTTTCCATTCTTCCTCTGTTTTTTCTACCCTTCTGTCGGGGGCTGGGCTGCCGTTGTTGGCAAATTTGATTACGTCAATCCAAGTAAGCATATATTCCTTTCTGATTTCGAGGGTAGAACACAAATGTCTACTTCGAGGTTTCAATATACTTCATAAGTTCTGCTTTTAGCACTTTGCTTTGGCTCGGTCGAGGGGCATTATTGTTTACCAGCTTACCTTTGGAGTCATAAATCATGTACCGAGGAATTGAAGGAATATTAAGCTCTTCCATTTTAGTAGTGTAGCCCGCATTGTCTATTCTGAAATGTAAACCCTCATTTAACTCAAGCCTTTCCATGGTCTTTTGCCAAGGCCTGTCTGTTCTATCACTTGAAAGGTAGATGTAAACAATATTGTCATTTGCTAAATCCTTCTGCAATTGCTTAGAACTCGGCATTTCGTTAATGCAAGGCCCACACCAACTAGCCCAGTAATCTATATAGAGTACTTTGCCCTTGTGTGATGTAATCAATGCTTCAAGGGAAGTTACTTTTCCTGCCTTGTCTACAAGTTCAAGATCGTCATCTATTTTGAATTTGATATTGAACTTCTTCACTAAAAAATCAACCATTGCCGAGTCCTGATAATCATTTTTGAACTTGTTCAGGTATTCCCAACGCTTTTCAATGGGGAAGTAACCTGCATCTTGGAATAGCTTTTCTATATAAGCGAATTGTAGTTTTTTCTTTTCAATAGCTGTGAGTTGAGAGGATACTTGCACAGAATCATAGGCCTGAGGGTAATTTGTAATTCGACCGCCTGCTGTTTCTGTTTTGTATTCGTATTGACTCACTTTTGAGCTGAATTCTATTGAAGTTGAATAATGAAAAAAGGAAGCATAGGCTGAGTTGTATAATAATGAATCACCTCTTTTAGTGCGGATGTCAGGAAATCGGTTTTCAAGATCTTGAGTGACAGCTTTTAGAGACGTGAATTTTGGGTTTTCCACTCCTTTCTTATTCAATGGTGATGCTTGAAGGTACAAAAGTTGAAAGTAGATGTTTTGAAGTCTGTATTGAAATTGATCATTGCCGATTTTTTGCTCTGCCTTCAGCGCTTCTAATATTGTATATTCTCTTTCTATCTCTAGAGGGATGTTTTTTAATGTCATTTGATCTATCTTTTTCATGAAAGAGCTGTAGTCATCTATATTCATATCCTTTGCTCTATAATGAAGTAGGATAGGCATCTTAGCAATATCCAATGCTGTGTATTCATCAAGAGCAATACTATCTCTTTCAACCAAACTGAAATTAGTCACGGTATAATCTTCTTGGCGATTTATGACCTTAGCAATTGGCTTGATGTCCGAATAATTAAAGACAATGGAATCGCCATTCTGAAACAAGTATTTGAGCTCGTCAACTCCTTTGTACATCAACCTTATTTCAACCAAGTCACGTTTGCTTTCGACAATCACGGTGTCCGACTCTGCTCCAATGTTCAGGTGCAGTCGCTGTTCAATCATATGGTCATCTAAGAATTGAATTTCGTCACCATTTTGAGAGCCGATTTGATTTCGATAAGAGCCATTTTGAACAGGTTTATTGAAGATAAGGACTATTTGATTCGTTGGTTCTTTCCCGGCTTCCTTGGAGGTGTTAGTAGGTGAGCAGCCAAAAAATATGAATAGCGCAGAGAGGAATATGAGTTGTTTCATAATACAATATATGTAATATATTGTATTATGAAGAGTAGATTCTTGAATGAAAATTGATTATATCATTCTGTTTAATTGTCGGTAGAGATAGTGAATAGTCTGGGAATAGCAGGTGTGAAATTAAGTATAAGGCTCCGACTTGGGGTCACTGGTGCTTCGAGTGCTTCAAGAATGATTGTTTTATTCAGCCCCACCCAATGTTTAAAATCAGTTGACTCTTTTGTGTGTGTAGAGAGGTGCTTTAAGAATGGATCTAGCACAAACTGGTGGTTGGCGATTCCAGCACCAGCTTTTACGGCATCCAATGCATTACAGGCTTGCTCATATTGGTTTTCAACGGGCACCATCATTACTGGCTTACCTAAATACATGGCCTCGCAAATAGACTCAAAGCCTGCCGTAGAAACGTAGCCCAAACAATCTTTCATAAAGCTCAAAAACTTTTGGTCATTAATATGATGGAAGGTGATGTTTTTCCATGGTGACCATTCATCTTTTTGCTCTAAGTTATCCCAAAAGCAATGCAGTCGAATTTTCTTGTTCTGTTTGTGCCATTCCATTAAGTCATAAGCATAGCCGGGGTTTACTACATAGGCCAAAATGAAATCTCCTTTGCTCGGAGTTAGGTTGAATATTTCTTCCCTCAGTAGAGGAGGAACAATGGTTAATGTTTTAGAATCAGGTTTAATGTCGCGAAATGATAAGGCGATTTTCTTATGGGTATTGAGTGATGTCAGTTTGTTTGTAAGCAGAAAACACCGTTTTTGAAGTGGAGAGCCTTCGGCAAATGGAAAAGAACGGTCTTCGGCCAAATACTGATGGGCAATACAGATTCTTTTTACTTTCGGCTTATAAATTCCAAAATACATACCCGCGAGTATATCATAGAAGTTAATAATAACATCGGGCTTTTCCCTTTTTACAATCTGGTTGATTTTTCTGAGTTGGCTCAAAAACTGCGGAATATTTAAGCCATTAACTAGCCCTGTTTTCCATAAGTTGATGGACTTTTTTCCTTTGTCATAAAAAAAGTTTGGGCTAACGACTGTATGGACTTTTGTATCGGATTTTTGCTGGAAATAAGCAGGTACCTCACGTCTTTTGTTGGTGCCAATAATCATGGAAGTTACTTCATGGCCGGCTTCTGTCAGTATTTGCGATAAAGCTAGCGCTTGAGTCATATGGCCGCGTCCTTCACCTTGTATTATAAAGAGTGCTCTCATTTATCCGATTTCAGTTTTTGGACTAATTCCTACTGGTCCGAATAGGCCAGTTATTTCTATAGGTTTGCTTTTTAAAGCCTTTGATTCTTTCTGCTTCTTTTCTGCTTTTTGGGTTTCAGAATAATAGACAAGACTCCATTCTCCATTAAAATCTTCGACTAAGGCAGTGAGTGATTCTACCCAATCTCCAGAGTTGAGATAAGTAATGCCGTCAATTTCTTTTATGGCCGGTTGGTGAATATGTCCACAGATAATGCCATCACATTCTCGGTATTTGGCCATGGCAGAAAGTTGCTCTTCGTAATCATCAATGTATTTTATGGCTTGTTTTACTTTGCCTTTTACTGCCTGAGAAAGAGAAAAGTAAGGAAGCCCTTTTTTAACTCTTCGATAGTTGTATTGTCGGTTTAGCCATAAAAGAAAAGTGTAGCCCACATCGCCAAGCTTAGCGATCCATTTAAACTGGCGTGTAATAGAATCAAAAATATCTCCGTGAACAATCAAGAACTTCTTCCCACAGGATTCATATACCATTTCTCTTTTAATGGTCAAATTACCCATTGTGAAGGGGAGAATTTGATCTAGGAAATCGTCATGATTGCCACGAAGGTAGGTAACCTTAGTGCCCTCTTGTTCAATCATCTTGAGAATGCAGGTAAAAAAGCGAGTGTGCTTTCTTTTCCATTGGCCGGATTTTTTGAGTTGCCAGCCGTCAATAATGTCTCCGTTGAGTATCAAGTTTTCACATTGATACTGTTTTAGAAATCTGACAAGTTCTTTAGACTTTGAGCCTTTGGTGCCTAGGTGAACATCAGAAATAACAATGGTTTTGCAGTTATTCTTCACGGGTTAAAGGGGTATGACTCAATTAACAAATTGAGTTTGACTCCATTGTCACCGTGGTTTTACGGAATTAATATTTAAAGGAGGGATGAGATGTTTTTTGGTAATACAGGCTTAACCTGACCGTAGGCTAATTTTGGTTTACCTTTTTTTGGATATACTCTACTGTTTGTCCAACCGTTTGCAACTTCTCAGCATCGCTGTCCGGAATTCTGATCTCAAAAGTCTGTTCAAATTCCATTACGAGTTCAGCATAGTCCAACGAGTCTATACCTAAATCTTTAATAAAGTTTGCGTCAATTGTAGCTTCAGTAGGCGCTATACCTATTTTATCGACTAGAATTTTTGTGATTTTTTCTTGAATCTCACTCATTGGTTGGTCTCTAAAGGAATATTTTCGGAAGATAGTCGATTTAGCCAAAAATTTAAAATCTAAGGGTAAATTCAGTGCCCTCATTCATAACAGATTTTACTGTAATACCGCCTCCGTGTTTTCTCATGATTTGTTTCGATAAACTTAGGCCAATTCCCGATCCTTGTTTTTTAGTAGTAAAGAAAGGAATAAAGATTTTACTCAATGCCTCTTCGTCAATACCGCAACCATTATCTCTAATTACAATGGTAGGTCGGTTATATTCATTAACAAAAGCACGAACCATAATATGCTTTTCATTGGTGGTTTCTTCTAAGGCATGTACCGCATTCTGAAGAATATTGATCAACACCTGATCTATTAATTCTTTATCTATACTAAAGGCTAAGTTAACAGGCTCAATGCTAAAACTGATTTTGATGTTTTTTGCAGCCAATTCATGATTAAACAATACTTGAATATGCTCTAAAACTTTGGCTACGCTTTCAGTAGCCACTTTTGGCTGAGGTATTTTGGTTAGGTTTCTGAAGTCAGAAACAAACCGTATCAAGCCTTGGCTTCTTCTTTCTATGGTTTGAACCGCCAAATAGATGTCTTCTAATTCGTCTTTTTCTATAGGAACATCATCTTCGATATTGTCCACCAAATTGTCTTTTACCGTTGCTGCTAAAGAAGAAAGTGGAGTTACAGAGTTCATAATTTCGTGTGTCAAAACCCTTATTAGGTTTTGCCAAGCGTCCATTTCTTTTTCCTCCAGTTCAGATTGAATGTTTTGTACCGAAACAAGTTTGAATTCTTCGCCTCTAAGTACGAGTTCAATCACATAAATTGAGAGCTGAATGTGAGTTCCGTCTTGTGTAAATTCTATGAGGTCGCTTCCACCCGTTTTTAACTTAACCAAAGATTCAACCAACTTGGGGCTTACCTTACTCAGTTCAAAAATATTTTGGATGGCTTCAACTCCAATCAGTTTTTTAGCAGAGCTATTAATAATTTGAATGTCTCCTTTTTTATTGAAAGTGATAAGGCCAATCCCTACATGTTGAACTATGGTTCTGAAGTAGTGATAGTTAGCCTCTTTGTCTGCCCTAATTTCTCTAAACTTCTTAATTACATTGTTAAATTCTTGATACAACTGATCAACCGAAGCCGAGTGGCCTTCGGTGGGGTATGTAGCAGTAAAATCATCGTATTTTATCGAGTTAAGAAAGCCAGAAATTTCGCGATTTGTTTTTTCAATAGCGCGAATAAGCAAATAGACCTGAACAACAATTGCTAGGCTCACAAAGAATATATTGACCTGATTTTGCGACCCATAGATTAAATTGGCCAGTAACAAAGCACTGGCCGTAAGTAGCATAACTCGGGCTATGATGTTAAATCTTAGATTCTTAAAGCCCATGTTTTTCTAATCTGCGATAAAGCGAAGCTCTTGTAAGCCCTAGCTCTTTGGCGGCCTTCGAAATATTGCCTGAATGTTTGTTTACTGCTTTTAGAATAACATTCTTCTCCACTTCATCAAGATTGAAGTTTTCCGCAGTTTCATTTCCTGAGTCTTGTTTTTGAACCAAGAAAAAGAAGTCATCTGGCATTAGCGTATTGCCCTCGCTCATAATAATGGCCCTTTCAATGGCGTGCTGTAGCTCGCGAATGTTGCCTGGCCATGAATATTTCTGAAGCTTTTTCATGGTAGAGGAAGCTACTTTCTTTCTGTCCTTGCGGTATTTATCGCAATACACTTTAACAAAATGTTCCGTAAGAAGAATAATATCGTCCTGTCTTTCACGAAGCGGTGGCAGATGCACCTCTACGGTGTTGATTCTATAAAGTAAATCCTGGCGGAAAGTATTTTCATGAACCATATCATAAAGTGGCATATTGGTAGCGCAAATCAAACGGATGTCGATCGGCATTGACTTATTCGAACCAATCTTTGTTACCTCTCTGCGTTGAATTGCAGTAAGGAGTTTTGATTGAAGTGGTAGGCTTAAGTTTCCGATTTCATCTAAAAATAAAGACCCACCATTGGCTACCTCAAAACGGCCCACTCTGTCTTCTTTGGCGTCTGTAAATGCTCCTTTTTTATGTCCAAAGAGCTCACTTTCAAAAAGGGTTTCGGTAATGGCGCCCATGTCGACTCCCACAAATACATTGTCTTTTCGTAGTGATCGTTGATGTAGGGCTCGCGCTACAAGTTCTTTACCTGTTCCGTTTTCTCCCAAAATCAAAACATTGGCATCTGTACCAGCTACTTTGTCTATAATGGAAAAGACATTTTTCATGGCCGGGCTATTGCCAATAATGTCTTTGAAAGGCTTACTTATTTCGTCTTCAAGTTGTTTTTTAGCACTCTTTAGTTTGTCTACTTCAGCATAAGAGCGTTTTAATTTAACCGCTGTAGATAATGTAGCAATGAGTTTTTCATTCTGCCAAGGCTTTAATACAAAGTCGGTAGCCCCTTCTTTCAGTGCCTTTACGGCCATTTCTACATCACCAAATGCGGTAATTAATACAACGACTGCCGAGGGATCTGCATCTAATATTTGCTCCAGCCAATAATAGCCTTCTTTTCCACTAGTAATGTCTTTACTGAAATTCATGTCCAGCAGAATGACATCATAAGTGCCGTTGTTCATCAAGAAAGGAATCTTCTTAGGATTCTTTTCAATTATAACTTCTTTGGCGTGTTTTTTAAGTAGGAGTTTGGCGGCAATGAGTACATCCTCATCGTCATCTATGATTAATATTTTACCGAGTTCGTTATCCACTAGTGTCTAATTTAAATGTATTTGCCTTCTTTACTGCCTATAATAGTGCCAACTAATAATGCGGTGGCTGAGGCTACTTTTTAGGTTATTACGTGTCCGTTATCGTGCTAAAAATGTACTGAATTCGGACAGTATAAAGCTAGTAAGATTTTGCTTTTAAACTAAAGCATTTGATAAAACGCTTTTTCGGAAGCTTGTAGGTTGATTTTCTGGCGCTTAGCACACCGCTTAAACTAAATTTATGTAGTGATATAAATTATTGGGGTGTTGGCGTTGTGAAATTGATTTATGTGTCATATATTGCACTCGTTGTTTTGAATTAATTTAAACGTTAATTCAGATATTTTGAGTTTTTGACCTTTGGGCTCGATTCTGACCAAATCGAGCCTTTTTTTATGCCCAATCCTCTGGGTTCAATAATTTCAAAACTGTTCGATTCCGACCAAGCCTTGTTCTAATATTGTACACCTTCCAGAATACTTGAATCTGTTAAATGTTGTTAATCTATTGTGAG
Source organism: Roseivirga seohaensis subsp. aquiponti (assembly GCF_001267955.1). Lineage (NCBI taxonomy): Bacteria > Pseudomonadati > Bacteroidota > Cytophagia > Cytophagales > Roseivirgaceae > Roseivirga > Roseivirga seohaensis. The sequence goes on along the minus strand of NZ_JSVA01000007.1, from coordinate 115,621 downwards.
TCAGTAGGTTGAGTTTGTGGCATCTTTGTTGGTAAAAACTGGCCGGATAAGAAAACATCACTCAAAATGGCAATGGACAGAAAGATTAAAAAGAAGGTATGGACCGCAAAAAGAATTTTTACAATACTGGGTATTACTGGGGTTGTCGCCCTAATTGCCTATGTATTCATTTTTGCGGATAAATCCTCCAAACTCAATGTTGAGTTAGACAAAATTAATGTAGCTGAAGTAACAGAAGGTGCATTTCAAGAATTTATTCCTGTTGAGGGCACGGTCAACCCGAAAACAACCATATACCTTGATGCAATAGTAGGAGGTAATGTAGCAGAGAAATTTTTAGATGGAGGTGTTGAAGTAGAGGAAGGCGACACTATTCTGCGGTTGGAAAATAATAGTCTCCAAATGCAATATGTTCAAGAGCAAACACAAACTAACCGCCTAAGAAACGATATAGAAAACACGAACCTTAGTCTTCAACAAAGACTGTTTCAGTCGAAATCGGCTATCATCAATTTAGACTTTGATATTGACCAAGCAAAAGATGCTTACACAAGGAATAAGCAACTTTGGGAGGATAAGGTTATTTCAGAACAAGAGTATTTGAATTCCAAAAGGATGTACGATAGGCTTATGGCCCGAAGAGTAAATGAGATTGAATCAGCGAAATTTGACTCTATTACAGCTGTAAATACTATTGCTCAGAATCGAGAGAGACTGGCTAATTCAAATGTAAGTTTGAAGATGGTTGAGAACAATCTTAATAATTTATGGGTGACGGCAAGAATCACGGGTTTGCTTTCAACAGTAAACCCAGAGATTGGTCAGACTGTCAGCCCTGGTCAGAATATAGCTCAAATCGATGATTTGGATGGCTTTAAGATTGTAGCTCGCGTAGATCAGCATTATTTAGATAGAGTATACTTGGGGCTTAAAGGTAATTTCGATTTTGGTGGCTCAAATTACGGTTTAGTAATTCGTAAAATTTTCCCCGAAATTAACAGTGGCCAGTTTAACGTAGAAATGATGTTCGAAGGCGAAGTACCTGAAAATATTAGAAGAGGGCAGACAGTGCCTATTAAGCTTCAATTGAGTGAGGAACGCAAAGCAGTTATGATACCTCGTGGAGCATTCTTCCAAACTACTGGTGGCAATTGGATTTTTGTAGTAGATCCGTCAGGAGAGTTTGCTGTTAGAAGAAAAATCAAAATTGGTAATCAGAATTTAAGACAGTACGAGGTGCTTGAGGGATTAGATGTTGGAGAGCGCGTAATTACCTCGTCTTACGATGGTTATGAAGATAAAGACAAGCTGATAATCAAAAAATAGTATAAATTAATTCACAACAACCTTTAACTTTTATTAAAATGGAAAACAGTAAAAATCTTATTACCACTAAAGGTCTAAAAAAATTCTATTACACCGATGAAGTAGAAACTACGGCATTGGGTAATGTAAACCTTGAAATCAAAGAAGGCGAATTCGTAGCCGTAATGGGCCCCTCTGGATGTGGTAAGTCTACACTTTTGAACATCATTGGTTTATTAGATAATCCTTCTGAAGGAGAGTTTTACTTCTATGATGAAGAAGTTTCTAAATACTCAGAGAGACAGAGAGCAGAATTGAGAAAAAGAAACATTGGTTTCGTTTTCCAAAGCTTTAACCTTATCGATGAGCTAACTGTATTTGAAAACGTAGAGCTTCCTTTGATCTACTTAAAATACCCTGCCGCAGATCGTAAAAAGCGCGTTGAAGAAGTGCTTGAACAAATGCAAATCATGCACAGAAAAGATCACTTTCCTCAGCAATTATCAGGTGGTCAGCAACAAAGGGTAGCAGTAGCTAGGGCGGTTGTAGCTAAGCCAAACCTAATTCTTGCGGATGAGCCTACTGGTAACTTGGATTCTACTAACGGTCAGGAAGTAATGACGCTTTTAACAAACCTTAATGAAAACGGAACTACCGTGATAATGGTAACTCACTCTGCAACTGACGCAGAATATGCCCATAGAGTAATTAATCTCTTTGATGGTCAGATTGTTTCTGAGAACATCAATTCGAAAGAAAACTCTCTAGTTTAAAATATAACTCAAAGTGTCTGAAAGGGCTCCGGATTTTTCCGGAGCCTAATTAAAAACACGCTTTAAGGCAGCGTGCATGGTCAATAATGCCTTGTGGATAGAAAACTCGAACAATGAAAAAATTACTTTACACCCTATTTCTGACAGTGTTTCTGATCACTTCGATAAAGGCACAACGTGTACTTACTTTAGATGAATGTATTCAGATTGCGCTAGATAATAACTTAGAGATTAAAAGAGCTCGAAATGAAGCAATAAGTGCTAAGGCAGGTTATACTCAGAGTAAATTTAATTTTTTGCCCGACTTAAGTGCAGGAGCAAGTCATAGGTGGAGCGAGGGTTTATCTTTTGACCAAACTTCCGGAACAAGGGTAAACACCACAACGCTAGGTGGAGGTGCATCCATTGGTGGAGGTGTCACCATTTTTGGGGGATTTAGTAATACGTTGGGTTTGAGCAGAAGTAAACTGTTGTTAGAAGCTAGTGAACAGACTATAGAAAGTAATATTCAAACCATAGAAGGTAATGTTGTAAGTGCTTTTCTTCAGGTTGTATCTACTCAAGAAAACCTAAAAATTGCTAAACAGACTTATGATTTACTGAATGAGCAGTTGGATAGAGAAGAGAAAAGGCAGAAGGCAGGAGTAGGAGATATGGAACGAGTTTATAACTTCCGCTCACAAGTAGCACAACAGAATTTGAGGGTGGTAGAGTTGAATAATCAACTTCAATCTGGGGAATTAGTTTTAATTCAATTGCTTCTATTAGAGCCATCTGAGGAATTCACCTTTCAAGGAATTTCTGCGGAAGATGCTGAGCTGGAAGCCGAGATTGCTAATTTTTCTGAAGTGTCTGAAAAGTCGTTAGAAAATTCACCTGCCATTAAGGCTTCGGAACTTAATCTAGAGGCGACTAAGAAATCTTATAAGATTGCCCAATATGCATGGATGCCGAGACTAACTGCGTCTGCAAGTTATGGCTCTGGTTGGTCTTCTAACTTGAGAAATCAAGATGGAAGTGTAGTAGATTTGTCAACTCAAATGGAGAATAACGTGAATAAAGGAGCGAGCTTAAACTTAAATATTCCTCTATTCACAAATTTCCAAAATAGAACCAGAGTTCAGCAAACTAAAATTCAGGTATTGAACTCTGAAATTGGTGTTCAACAAGCAAAAAATAATTTGATTAACCAGGTGCAAAGAGCATATCTAGATTTGATAAATGCTAAAACTTCATATGCCGCAGCTAAAGAGAGCTTAGTGAATTTACAGTTAGCCTTTGAGTTTGCTAAAAGCCGTTACGAGAATGGTACTATAGATTTTGTCACCTATTTAACTAGCTTGAATGGAAAGAATAACGGAGAACTACAGCTTGTTCAAGCCAAATATACTATTCTATTCCGCCAGTTAATTTTAGATATTTATACTGGTGAGATGAATAATCAGAACTAGTTTAACTCAAAAATATCGAGGGTTTCCTTTTTGAAAAGAAATACTCGCTTGTTTTCCATTAAAACAAAAGTGTAAGAGGGGTCAGGCAAACTGACCTCTTTTTTTTGTTTGGTATAAATATCAAAATAAATCACCTTTCCGTTTTGAATACTTATTAAAGAAGAGTCTTTAAAGCTGAAAAAGCTGATATTGAAGAGAGGAAGCGTTTCTAAATAATTTCCAATATTATCGAAAACTAGAATTCCATTTTTGCTGTCGCTGATAAAGACTAGATTTTGATATTCTCTTATATAAGTGAAATCGTGCGTGTTGTTTTTTAGTATGAGGTTTAAGTTAGTTTCAGAGATTGCCTCATTGCTATTAATGTCTATTTTTTTTAAACTCAGTTGTTGACCGTCTAATGCCCAAATATTATTATCAGTAGCAATTGTAGAAAGACTTAGGTTACTGGTTACTTGCTGATTACCAAAAGTGTATCGTTCAGATTCACCGAGGAATCTATTGAAAAAAGAGTATTCTTGAAAATCCTTATAGAAGGCAAAAACCCTTAGCCCTTGCCAAGCTTCTATGATGCGAGGAGTTGACTTCTTTGTAGGAGAATAGTGCGCTTGAAGCTCTCCGTTTGAGTCGTACTTGTCTATTGCTCCGTTGAGAGATGACACATAAATGTTTCCCTGTCGATCGATAGAGATTTGGTGCGCAGGGTTATTTAGCTTTATAGATTCTAATCTCTTCCAGTCTTGAGCAAATGACGTTAGCTGACAAATGATCAATATGAATAGTGTGAGTCTAAGCTTCAAAAGTATTGAGATAGAAGTTTTGGCCATCAAACTCTCCATATGTGTAGTTGTTGATCCATTCCCCCAAGTTAACATATCTACTGTTTTCTCCCACTTTTAAATCGAGTGGTAAATGTCTATGTCCGAATAGATATAAATCTCTGTGCTTTTGGTTTTCTTTCTTTTTGGCGTATGTCCAAAGCCATTCATCTTCTCCTAAGAACTCTTGCTCTTTTTCATGCCCTTGTGCTCTACTTTTTCGAGACCAATAATTGGCCAGCCCAATCCCGAAATTGGGGTGAAGCCTGTGAAAGCACCATTGAAAGAAGGGGTTAGTAAATATCTTCTTCAGTGATTTATAACCTTTGTCATGAGGGCCGAGTCCATCACCATGCCCAATAAGCATTGAATAGTTGTTGATGATGACATCAATTGGAGCCTTAATGACTTTGGCGTTGAGTTCTTGTTCTAAATAACCAAACATCCATAAATCATGGTTGCCAGTAAAGATAATAAGTTCAATTCCTCTATCACTCAGTTCAGCCAATTTGCCCATAAACCGTGTAAAACCCTTTGGCACCACTGTATTGTATTCGAACCAAAAGTCGAAAAGGTCGCCAACTAAAAATATGGTCTGAGCGTCTTTCGAAACCATATCCAGCCATCTGACAATTTTCCGCTCTCTTTCTAAGCTCTTTTCAAATGAAGGAACCCCTAAGTGGAAATCTGATGCGAAGTAAGCTTTTTTACCTGAGGCTAATTTGATGTTCATGGCTACGTTAGTGCAATGTCAAAATTGCAAAGTATTCACAAATAAAAAAATCAGGCACTATTGGCCTGATTTCAATTTTACTTTTTACGAAGGGTTACTTGTTTTCTTCTGTACTAGAAGTGTCATCTATATTGTCTGAATCAGCATCTACTACATCGCTAGCTTTTTCTGTATCTGGAGCTAGCTTTTCTTTATCCTGACCATTAGGCGAGGTATAGGCAGCGTAAGTTGTTTGCTTTTCAAATGGCCTCTTACCAATTAGTCCTTCCAAATCAGATTGGAATATGATTTCCTTTTCGAGCAATTTCTGAGCTATAATTTCAAGTTTGTCTTTCTTCTCTGTCAATAATTTAATTGCACGCTGATAAGCCTCGTCAATGATCTTCTTAACCTCTTCATCGATTGTCTTCGCGGTAGCGTCAGAATAAGGTTTGTTAAAATTGTATTCTGATTGTTTAGAATCGTAGTAAGAAATATGTCCGATTTTCTCGTTCATTCCATAAACAGTAACAATACTGTATGCTACTTTAGTTACTCGCTCTAAATCGCTTAACGCTCCAGTAGATATTTTTCCGAAAATGATTTCTTCTGCTGCTCTACCGCCTAAAGTCATACACATTTCGTCCATAAGCTGTTCTGTCTGATACAAAAACTGTTCTTTCGGTAGGTATTGGGCATAACCTAATGCGGCAACACCTCTTGGTACAATACTTACTTTAACCAACGGATCGGCATGTTCTAAGAACCAACCAGCCACTGCATGACCCGCTTCGTGGTAAGCCACAATTTTCTTTTCTTCAGGAGAGATGAGCTTATTTTTCTTTTCTAAACCTCCAATCACACGGTCAATCGCATGTTGGAAATCGTCCATATCAACCGCTTTTTTGTCTCTTCGCGCGGCAATTAAAGCGGCTTCGTTACAAACATTAGCTATTTCTGCTCCCGCAAAACCTGGCGTTTGCGCTGCTAATTTTTTAGCATCAATGTCTTTATCCATTTTTATTGGAGCCAAGTGCACCTTAAAGATGGCTTCTCTGCCTACCAAATCTGGCTTATCAATACTGATTTGTCTGTCGAAACGTCCTGGTCTTAAAAGTGCTTGATCGAGCACATCAGGTCGGTTTGTAGCGGCTAGAATAATTACTCCTGAATCGGTAGCAAAACCATCCATTTCAACCAATAGCGAGTTTAATGTATTTTCTCTCTCATCATTAGACCCAGGCATTTGCCCTTTGCCTCTTGAGCGACCAATAGCGTCTATCTCATCAATAAACACAATACAAGGTGCTTTTTCTTTCGCTTGTTTGAAAAGGTCTCTTACTCTAGCAGCTCCAACTCCTACGAACATTTCAACAAAATCAGAACCTGAAAGTGAGAAGAAAGGTACACCGGCTTCACCAGCTACGGCCTTCGCTAACAAAGTTTTACCAGTTCCTGGAGGGCCTACAAGTAGTGCTCCTTTAGGGATTTTACCACCCAGTTTGGTGAATTTTGAAGGGTTTCGAAGGAATTCTACAATTTCTTGCACCTCTTCTTTGGCTTCATCTAAACCGGCAACATTGCCAAAAGTGATTTTCACTTTATTTTCAGCATCAAATAATGCAGCCCTTGATTTGCCGATATTAAATATTTGACCTCCAGGGCCAGAGTTACCTGTCATTCTTCTCATCATTAACCAGAAGAATAATATAATGATGATTAAGAAGCCATAGGAGCCAAGAATCTCAATAAAAGTAGTTTTTTCTTCAAACTGGATTCTAACAATTTCCTCTTCTGGAATTTTCTCTTTTTCAACAAAAGACAAATAATCATCTTTAAAATCTTCTGCAGATAAGATGTTTTGAATGATATAATGAGGGCCTTGATTGCCAAAACTGAAGAAATCTTGGTTCTCTAATTCAGTTTTATACTTAGCATTTTGAAGAGCTTCGTTTTTTAAAGTAACCTCAACCTTTTTTTGATTAGTAATCACTACAACGCTTTGAATGTCATTGCTTTTAACCATATCCTCAAAGCGCTTCATCGTAATGATAACGCCTGTGCTCTGGTTGCTGAAAATAGAGATTGAGAATACAAGAATAATCAAGGAAATGAATATCCATACTTGATTATTGGGCTTTTTGCCTCCTGCTTTTGGAAGGATGTTCTTCTTTCTTGGACTATCTGGCATTTTTATTTTTTATAAAATTTAAATCTTTCTTTAAACGCGGAGTAACACATAAAGTTAAAGAACTTTTGAGTTATCCGATGGAGGTTACCTTGGCATCTCCCCAAAGGTCTTCAAGGGCATAAAAGTCTCTTTTATCACGCTTGAATATATGCACTACATTGCTAACATAATCGAGCAGAATCCACTCTCTGTTGGTAAATCCCTCTTTTCTCCATGGGCGTTCGCCTTGAGCCTCTTTAACCTCTTTTTCAACAGATTCGGCTATGGCTTGTAACTGGGTATCAGAGTTGCCTGAGCAAATAATGAAAAAATCGCTAATCGAACCTTTTACATCACGTAAGTCAAGAACCTTAATGTCCTCTGCCTTACGCTCTTCCATTCCCTTTATAATAATCTGGCTCAGTTCTTCTGAAGTCATTCAGTTTTTTGTGTCTAAATTGTTATTTATTTGTAGTCAAAACTACGAAAATCTGTTGTACAAAATCCTTGCTAAAACTTTATTTCTAGGGAAAGAAGTAATTTACATGCCAAGTTGTCATTCAACGAATGATATTGCCTTGCAAATGCTAAAGAAACCTGACACTCGAGAGGGGCTAGTTATTATTGCTGGTCATCAAACTTCGGGGCGGGGGCAGAGAGGTAATAACTGGAAATCTGACCCAGATTCTAATCTTACATTAAGTGTTATTTTAAAGCCTAATTTCCTTCAAGCCTCAGATCAATTCTATTTGAATATGGTTGCCTCATTAGCTGTGCAGAGGACGATACAAGGCGGTGTAGATGGGCAAGATGTAAAAGTGAAGTGGCCCAATGATGTGCTTCTAAGGGAGAAGAAAGTAGCTGGAATCTTAATAGAAAATACATTGCAAAAGAACTCAATTCAATGGGCAGTTTTGGGCATTGGAGTAAATGTTAATCAAAAGAGTTTTGGCTTAGAAAAAGCAACTTCTATGTCTCAAGCTGTAAATAAGCTGTTTGATTTATCTATTCTTTTTGAAAAACTGATTGAGTCAATAGAATACTATTATTTAAGATTAAAATCGGGAAAACGAGAAGAATTAAGAGAAGAGTATCTGCAACACCTTTTTGGTTTTCAGCAATTCAGAAATTATAGAACGGAGTACGTTTTTAGTGGTAAAATAATAGATGTGGCAGAAACAGGTAAGTTGATTATGGAAACTACAAAGGGTGTGCAGTCCTTTGATTTTAAGGAGGTTGAATTTTTGTATTGAGTACTGGCTTATTTTGAACTTTCTAAATACAAGCAGTATCTTTGCAGCGCAAATAAAAAACGATATGTTAGAAACAGGACTAGATTACAAAGTAAAAGATATTTCCCTGAGTGACTGGGGTAGAAAAGAAATTGGATTAGCCGAGGCCGAAATGCCTGGTTTAATGTCTTTAAGAGAAGAGTTTGGTGCATCACAGCCATTGAAAGGAGCTAGAATCGCAGGTTGTCTTCATATGACAATTCAAACTGCGGTTTTGATTGAAACCTTAACGGCTCTTGGTGCCGAAGTAAGCTGGTCTTCTTGTAATATTTTCTCAACTCAAGATCATGCAGCAGCAGCAATTGCTAAAGCTGGAATTCCTGTTTTTGCTTGGAAAGGTATGAACGATGAAGAATTCGATTGGTGTATCGAACAAACTTTGTTTGCGTTTGAAGGTGGCAAGCCTCTAAATATGATTCTTGACGATGGTGGTGATTTGACCAACATGGTTTTAGATAGATACCCAGAATTGGTAAAAGACATCAAAGGTCTTTCTGAAGAAACAACTACGGGTGTTCACAGGCTTTACGAAAGAATGAAAAAAGGCACATTGCCAATGCCTGCCATTAATGTGAATGACTCTGTTACAAAATCTAAATTCGATAACAAATACGGATGTAAGGAATCATTAGTAGACGCAATCAGACGTGCTACTGATGTAATGCTTGCAGGTAAGGTTGCTGTTGTGGCTGGTTACGGTGACGTAGGAAAAGGTTCTGCTGCTTCTTTGAGTGGCGCTGGCGTTAGAGTAATTGTTACCGAAATTGATCCGATATGTGCTCTTCAAGCAGCAATGGACGGTTATGAAGTTCAAAAAATGGAGAATGCTATTCCTAGAGCTAATATTGTGGTAACAGCAACGGGTAATTATAATATTATTCAAGGCAAGCATTTCGAAGCCATGAAGGATAAAACCATTGTTTGTAACATTGGCCACTTCGATAATGAAATTGATATGGCTTGGTTAAATAAGAACCATGGTAATAGCAAAATAGAGATCAAACCTCAGGTTGACTTGTACAATATCAACGGTAACGATGTAATCGTTTTGGCCGAAGGTCGTTTGGTAAATCTAGGTTGTGCTACTGGTCACCCTTCGTTTGTAATGTCTAATTCATTCACGAACCAAACTTTAGCTCAGTTGGAGCTATGGACTAATTCAGACGCATATGAAAATGCAGTGTATACATTGCCTAAGCATTTAGATGAGAAAGTGGCCAAACTTCACCTTGCTAAAATTGGAGTAGAATTAGAAGAGCTTACTCCAGAACAAGCAGAATATATTGGTGTAACTGTTGAAGGCCCTTACAAGCCAGAGCATTATAGGTATTAATTGATATTTGAATTCATTTGAAAGGCTGTGCAGTATTTGGCTGTGCAGCCTTTTTTATTTGTACTGTGAAGACTTATAAGTGGTTAGTTTTGAACTCACTATAAGGTGATAAGCCCTAAAATGACCTACACCTAATGGTTACAGATGTTTGCTCAACGTTTGTAGATAAGAATGTAGGAGGCGAACTTCTCTTCATTACCATTCAACGCATCATTTACCGCTAAAATATATTTGAAGAACTGAGATTCGGATGCAAAGTTATAAATCAGTCCTTCCCAAATAACCTCGTATTTAAAATCTAATTTGTTCAGGTGTTTTTTTGGAAGGAGGGCCAGAGTTTCTTTATTCTTGGCGTATTCATTAATCATTTCAGGACTATAATCGCGAATTGCTTGTCTTTTAGTGTAATAGGGTAGGTTATGGATGAGCCAGGAATTTAAAAGCAATGGTGTGCTTTGATCAATATTGTACTTGTCAATTACAATATGGCCTATTTGATCATATGGTCTTAACTTTTCCATTCTTGGTAAAAAGGAACTGAATATCAAAACGAAGCCAAGCATACCCCAGAAAGGTAGCAGTTTACTTAACTCTAATATTCCTATTCTCTTAGCTGATATAATTGATAAAACTACTATTAAGAAAGGGGCTAAGAGAGAAAAAAGAGATAGATCGAGTATGAAGATGAGATAAACGGTTCCAACAATTAAAAGCGCAGACATAGTTAAATTGATGGCTTTTAGCCCAATATGCTTGCTCTTTGTATCAAGAAACATAGGCACAATCATAAGTGCCAGAGCTGGGTGCGCTTGGATAATATAGGTGGGTATCTTTCCCTTTGAAATGGTGAAAATGATAAGCATGACGAGCACCCAAGCTATTGGGAATAGCACTTGCCTTAGGCTCTCTCGGTTCTTAATCCAATAGAATATCGAATAGAAAAACGTCAAAGAATAGGGCACAATACTCCAGCTGATGACGCCAATGTAAAAGAATGGCTTCATTCCATTTGACTTCTTCTCTAAAGCCCTGCCAAATGTTTCGCGATAATAGATTTCCCAAAAGTTTTGTCCATCCTTTATGTACATGAAAATAACCCAGCTAAGGCCAATTACAACCACAATCAATAAACCTAAAGGTAATTTGAGAAAGACTACATCTCTCCATAGTTGTTTCCATTTGCCCCAATCTTTGAGTAAGAGATACAAACCAATTATTCCGCCTATAACTATTATGTATGGGAATCCTTTTGTAAGAACAGTTAGCCCTAAGGCGATATAGCTACCCATAAGGTATAAGTTAGAGCGTTTTTCAAAGCCCTTGTAAAACCAATACATAGTTAGGGTGAAGAAGAATGTAAGGGGTATTTCAGGAGAAGCGTATTGTTTTACAGCTAATAACTGTAGGCCAAACGCCATGATAATGAGCGCATAAAACCCACCTTTTTGACCATACATTTCTTTACCAAGCAAGAAAGTTAGCCAAATGGCGCCTAGCGCCATAATAACAATGGGCAACCTAATGCTGAATTCATTTAATCCGAAAATTGAACTGCTTATGGCTATTGCCCAGTAGGTGAGAGGGGGTTTGTTATACCTTGGTTCATAATTATATTTAATATCTAGGAAGTTGCCACTTTCGAACATCTCTCTTACAGATTCAGCGTAAAAGCTTTCATTTGGAGTCCAAATGTCATTTACATAGAAATTGAAAAAATAGAGCATGGAAATCACCACCATCAAGAAAATAACTTGTTGCTTATGATTAGCCTGTAAAGTGTTGAGGTTAGTGAATTTTTTCATTCAATTGATTTACCCTTATGTATGAGTTTTAGGTACATATATTTAAGAAAGGTATAATAGCTTGCTGTTTTGCAAATAATTAAACCTTCAAAGCCGTCTTTAAAACCTCCTCTTAAAATGTAACTGTTAAAGAATCTAAAGGCGGGGCTAAAGATGAGTTTGAAGTTACTTGGCTTTTTACCCAGAGTATGCATGGCAATTGCAGCTTGTTTTGCATATTTGGCCGATCTATTAATATGATCTTCGTAGCTGGTGTAAGAGTAGTGCAGTAAGTCACCCTCAATGTGTCGGGTTCTAGATTCTGAATCCATAAACACAGAAGGGTGGGGGTCAAGCCCTAGCCATTTTCCTTTTCGCCTATCATAAAGCCTAAGTTTTGCATCGGGATACCAGCCAGAATGCCTTATCCATTTGCCGCAATAGTTAGTGAATCGGTTGAAAATGTATCCGTCATAAGCCCAGTTATTTTTAACCAACTGGATTGATTTTTTTAATTCTTCAGACAGCTCTTCATCAGCATCTAATTGCAACACGTAGTCAAAACTTGCTGAATCTTGAGCAAAGTTTTTCTGATCTAAAAAACCTTTCCAAGCGTTTTCTATAAACTTAACCTGATGACTAAGAGCAATATCTTTTGTGCGGTCTGTTGAAAATGAATCAACCACAAGAATTTCATCACAGACTTCTTTTAGGGATTCTATACATCTGCCAATGTTTTCTTCCTCGTTGAATGTAATTATAACCCCACTTAATTTTATCTGTTGCATATTCATTAGAAATGCGAAATTAATGATTTGATGTCGAAAGAACAGGTTCATTCTTTTAGATATGAAAGAGATATTCTTTTATTTCTCGTATTTTCGACATTTAAAACTAAGACTATGTTTGGACTGTTCGGAAAAAGTAAACGAAAGAAGGAAATTAAGTCAACTTTCAAGGAGTACGGTTACGAAATTCAGAAATTCAGGATCGATGGATATGGTGAAATTGATTTTGCTAATTGGCTACATCCTTTTAATAGACCCATACATTTAGGGACTTCTGAAGTTAACTTTTATAAGTCCCTGGCTCCTGAAGGCTCCATGATAATTGATATCGGTACTTATACCGGAGATACTACTGTACCTATGGCTCTGGCAGTAGGTAAAAGCGGAATAGTGTTAGGACTTGAGCCTAATCCCTATGTTTATAAAATACTTGAAAAGAACTCAGAACTGAACCCAGATTACACCAATATAGTTCCTCTTCCTTTTGCTGCTACTGAAGAAGATGGAGAATATGTATTTAACTATTCAGATGCATCTTTTTGCAATGGTGGTTTTCTCTCTCAAATCAAAAATCGAAAGCATAAGCACAATTATGAATTAAAGGTGCAAGGAAGAAATTTCCAGAAATTTTTAAATGAAAATTATGCAGACCGGTTATCTCAACTATCTCTATTAAAAGTGGATGCAGAGGGTTACGATAAGGACATCCTTAATGGATTAAGCGATCTGATATCTACCTACAGACCGAATATTATGGCGGAATGTTATAAAAGATTAACCAAAGAGGAAAGGGAAGATCTGTATGATGCTATGGCAAAACATAATTACACGGTTTACATGAATGACACTCATTATTTGTCCGATGGCTTTGTAGATACTGCAAAAAGAGTGAAGCTAACGAAGGACACCATGAGTATAAAAAAGCATTTTGAAATAATAGCCATTCCAAATTAATATGATCTTAGTAGACAACGCAGTAATTAGTGACGATATAAAAGAACAGCTCTTTGTATGCGACCTTGAAGCTTGCAAGGGAGCCTGTTGTGTGGAAGGTGATTTAGGAGCTCCGCTTGAGGATCATGAGCTTAAAGAGTTGGAAGATGCTCTTGAAACGGTTAAGCCATACCTGAGTGAAGAGGGTTTGAAGGCGATAGAGAAAGAAGGGCCTTATATTATAGATTTTGAAGGAGATTATTCAACAACCACCATTGGCAATAGAGAATGTGCTTTTTCTATTTACGATGAAAAGGGCATTCTGAAATGTGGAATAGAACAGGCTTATCGCGATGGTAAAACCACTTTCAAAAAACCTATATCCTGCGAACTCTACCCCATCAGAATAACCAAATATGATCATTACGAAGCTCTAAATTATGATCGTTGGTCTATTTGCTCTGCGGCCTGTACTTTAGGTGAAAAGCTTGGTGTGCCGGTTTACAAGTTTCTGAAAGACGCACTTATCCGTAAATACGGAGAAGCTTGGTATAATGAACTATGTAATGAGATTGAAGGGAGTTGAGTTATAAGTTCGGATTAACTTTCAAGCTTCTTGGCGATACAGAAAGTACTTACTCCAAATGGAAAGTTTGTTCTTTTCAATAGCTTGTTCTCAAAGTTGATCAATTTGTAAATTGATTCATTGAACATCGAAGGTTGTGATAAGTCACCGTTAGCGTCTTCTGATTTTGATTTTCTCAGCCTGTTTAAAGTTCTGAAAACAAACACAGGTGTAAAAAGTAAGAAATTCCAATAACTGGCTTTTTGAATCTTAAAGCCCGTTTTCTTTAATTTACTTGTTAACTCAGGCTTTGTATAGCGCCTAAAGTGCATGTTAAATACATCGTGTGCGCTCCATAAAGACATAAACGCTGGCACAAAAACTAGTAGTGTGCCGTTGGGTTTTAGTAAGCTATGCCAGTTGATCAAAGCCTTTTTGTCGTCTTTAAGATGCTCCAAACAATCGGAGGCAATAATAACATCAAACTTTTTGTCTAAAGTTATTTCCTGAGCATCCATTACGAAAGAGTTTTGGATGTTATTTCGCTTACAATTTGCAATTGCTTTCTCGCTAATGTCGATCCCGTATAGATTTTGCCTCTCGAAGCCTTTGTCTATTAACTCGTTTAATAGAATGCCAGAAGAACAGCCAATATCCAGAATGCTAGCATCTCTCGAAGTTTTTTCTAACAGTTGTAAAATGTAGCTTCTTCTAGCCTTAAACCAAAAGTGCTCACTTTCTACATCATGATATGTGATTTCGTAGTCAGATTTCATTCGCGGAGTGTTCTAGGTTAAAGTCTGTGGTTTTTTCTTTCCTTGTCTTTTATTGTTTCTTTAATTATAAACAATGGCCTTTGTTTTACTTGAAAGAAAATTCGAAGGACATATTCACCAATTAAACCTAGCGATAATAATTGAATTCCTCCGAATAGAACTAATACGAACAAGAGGCCAGTAAAACCTTCTGGAACGTTTCCGTAGATTAACTTTTTAGCCACTACATATAGAAAATACCCAATAGAAGACACTATAGTAAGGAGGCCAAGGTTGGTGATCAACTTGATTGGTAGTTCACTAAAGTTGAATACGCCATTAAAAGCGAGTTGAAATAGTTTTCTGAGTGTATATTTTGATTCGCCAGATTGGCGCTCTTCTCTGTTATACTCAACTCCAATTTGTTTAAAACCTAACCAACTACGCATGCCCCGCAGAAACCTGCTTTGTTCGGGCATTTCGTTCATTAAATGCGCTACCCGCGCACTTATAAGAGAGAAATCTCCCGTGTCTAAAGGGATGTGGATGTAAGAAATTTTATCCATCAATCTATAGAATGATTTGTAAGCAAATTTCTTTAAGAAGTTTTCCTTTCGGTTTTTTCTAACGGCATATACGACATCGTAGCCTTGTTTATAATATTCATAAAACTCTCCCAGTAGCTCAGGTGGATCTTGGAGGTCGGCATCAATAATAAAAACAGCTTCGGTAGCAGTAATTTGTTGTAAACCAGCGCTCAAAGCAATTTGATGTCCAAAATTTCTAGAAAGAATTACTGACTGAAAACGCTGATCTTCCATTGCTAAATCAGTCATTAACTCAGCAGTTCTATCGCTACTACCATCATCTACCAAAATAACCTCAATAGTCTTTTCAAATGAATCCATTAAGGTGGTCAACCGACTAATCAGTTTGTCAAATACGTCTTCTTCATTATACAGTGGAATAACAATATTGATGGCTGGAACAAGCATAAGGTTACTGATTTTTTTCTGATTGATTGTTGTGGAGCATTGAAGGCTTTACCTGTGTGTAAGCAACAATTAGAGCTATGATTCCAAAGGTAATTACTTTGTAAAACTGTGTCTGATCGTACCAATACTTACCAATAATGTTAGACGATGTTAAAGTAGTAAGAATGAAATACATGCTCATTGGAATCAAGATTTTCAAAGGTATTCCTTTTAAGCCTCCTTCTGATTTATAGCGCGTGACCATATAATAGGCCACGAAGAACAGAGCCGGTAGTATATAATAAAAGGAATACTTATTCTGTGCTGGAAATACCAATGGAAACGCTAGGCAGATGTAACCAAATTCCCAAAAGGCATGCACGCTTGATTTGCATGCTTTAAAAGGAAGGCTCCTTACAAAGTATAGCGTAAAAAGTATTAAAGCCCCTCTAGCAATATTGGTAAGTATTCCTGCAACCTCATATGACAGAGAAAGAATATTTCTGTTGCCAGTAATTTTATCATCAGGCATCTCGGTGAAATAGGAAAAAATGAACGCAGAAAGGTTATAAATGCCTGTTTTAGTTTCTAAAGTATACTCTTTGTTGGCAGGGTTAATAATGTTGTACCATTCATGAATCAAGAAGTTGTTATAATCAAAACCAACAATGAGAGCGGGTAGGTAGACTAGGAGCACTGTGAAGATTATAGTAAAAACAGGTGTTTTGAAATCCTTTCTATAAATAAAATAACCTATCAGTAGCAAGGGCATTATTTTAGTAACAATAGCAAGGGCTAACATTAGACCAGCCAAAACGGGCTTATTTTTTCTAGACAAGTGTAATGCATACACCGATAGAAAAACGAGTAAAATAGTAGTTTGACCCAACTGGAGGTTTTGTCCCCAAAAACGTATCCCAAGAATTAATGTGAGTATTGCCGTTATTCCGAAAAGCTTAGTGTCTGCCTTTAACTCAGAGAAAAACTCTCTAAATAATAGAATTGATTTATATAGTAAGAATACATTGAAAAAGAGCCAAAGGAAGATGTAAACTTGCTTTGGTAGTAAAGAAACTGGATACAATGCTATACCAAAAATAGGAGCATATCTATATTGAGCATGAGGCGTTACTATTCCATCAGGCTCTGTTTCAACCATATCCTCATCCAAAAATGGATTGGCTTTTTCATCAATCATCACCCTTCCTGCAGCAACATAAATGCGGTAGTCTGCGGCTTGCTGTGTAGTAAAGATCAATGAAATCAAAACCATGATTCCATATATCCATATTTTGGTTTTTAAACTTGATTGTAGGGTCATTACTTGCTTAGCCTTGTGGTTAATTGAATAGATTTCTGTTGAAATGTTAAAAACTCTAATTGAGTATTGTGAATAATACAGCGAAATAGTTTAAAATATTCTTTATGAGCAACCTTTATTATTTTTCTAGCCGTTCATTAGTCTACGAATATCTGGCTAGTAAAAAAAAACAAAAAAAAGTCACTTCTGAAAACAAAAGTGACCTTTGATACTTATATAGTGAATTTGTTATTGCATTCCCGTGAAATCGAAGCCTTCTAAGAAGCTTGTAGTAAACTGGCCTGATTTAAACTTAGGATCGTCCATTAGCTTGATATGGAATGGAATAGTGGTTTTAATACCTTCAATTACATATTCTTCTAAAGCTCTCTTCATTCTTACCAATACTTCTTCACGTGATTGAGCTGTTACAATTAACTTGGCAATCATTGAGTCGTAGTTTGGCGGAATAGTGTAACCAGCGTAAATATGGCTGTCAATTCTTACTCCATGTCCACCTGGGGTGTGTAGGTTTGTGATTTTACCAGGGCTTGGTCTAAAACCGTGCGCAGGATCTTCAGCGTTGATTCTACATTCCATAGCATAGAGTTTTGGGAAGTAGTTTTTGCCAGAAATTTTTTCGCCTGCTGCAACCTTAATCTGTTCTTTGATTAAGTCAAAATCGGTTACCTCTTCTGTAATAGGGTGTTCTACCTGAATACGCGTATTCATTTCCATAAAGTAGAAATCACCATGTTTATCTAACAAGAATTCTACGGTTCCAGCGCCTTCATAACCAATAGATTCAGCTGCTTTAACTGCGGCTGCCCCCATTCTTTCTCTTAGGTCCTGGCTAACGGCAGGAGAAGGGGTTTCTTCTACTAGCTTCTGGTGTCTTCTCTGAATAGAGCAGTCTCTTTCAGAAAGATGACAAGCGCGTCCAGTACTGTCACCTACAATCTGAATTTCAACGTGACGAGGCTCTTCAACAAATTTTTCAAGGTAAAGACCGTCATTACCAAATGCTGCCGCAGATTCCATTCTGGCATCGTCCCAAGCTTTTTGGAATTGAGAATCGTTTTTTACAATTCTCATTCCTCTTCCACCACCGCCAGCGGTAGCTTTTAGAATCACTGGGTATTTAACTTCGTTGGCAATTTTAAGTCCTTCTTCTACAGACTTTAATAAGCCATCGGACCCTGGGATAGTTGGAACACCCGCTTTTTTCATGGTGTCTTTGGCGGTGGCTTTGTCACCCATTTTGTCAATCATTTCAGGGCTTGCTCCAATGAATTTGATGCCGTATTCCTGACAAACCCTTGAAAATTCAGCGTTTTCTGAAAGAAAACCATATCCAGGGTGGATCGCATCTGCATTGGTAATTTCTGCAGCAGAGATGATATGAGGTATTTTAAGATAAGACTGATTAGAAGGTGCTGGGCCAATATTCACGGCCTCATCTGCAAACCTAACATGTAGACTGTCTTTATCGGCCGCAGAGTAAACCGCTACGGTTTTAATGCCCATTTCCTTACATGTTCTGATAATACGAAGGGCAATTTCGCCTCTGTTGGCAATTAATATCTTTTTAAACACTACAATAGATATTTTAGGTTGAGAAATAATTGAGGACTTAAAAATTAAGCCCCTTAACCAAATTTTTACGCAGGATCTACCAAGAATAATGGTTGATCATACTCTACTGGTGATGCATTTTCAACCAATACTTTTACGATGGTGCCAGAAATTTCAGATTCAATTTCGTTGAATAACTTCATGGCTTCTACGATACAAACTTTATCGCCAGCTGATATTGTATCTCCAACATTTACAAATGAAGGGTCTTCAGGCTTTGGTGAGCGATAAAAAGTACCAATCATTGGTGATTTAATTTGAACATACTTGCTCGACTCATCATTTGCTGGAGCGGGTTTAGCTGCTTCTTGAGGAGCTGGAGCCGCGGCTACTGGGGCAGCTGCAACGGGTTGAGGCATAGAAGGTGCAGTAGCAATTACCTTTCCTTCGTTATCTCTTTTTACTTTGATTTTGAACTCTTCAGTTTCAATGTTGACTTCTGCTAAACCTGATTTAGCAATGAAGTCGATCATATTCTTGATTTCTTTAGCATTCATAACAATTCGATTATTTCGTTGAGATGGTGGCTATTTTACACGCTCACCGTATGAATTAGTTCTAGTATCTACTTTAATTTTGTCGTCTTGATTGATGAACAATGGCACTTGAATTTCAGCGCCAGTTTCGAGCGTGGCAGGTTTTGTGGCATTCGTGGCCGTGTCTCCTTTAATGCCAGGCTCGGTGTAAGTTACAACAAGTTCTACATATGCCGGTAACTCTACACTCAAAACAGATTCAGTTTCGGCATGAAAAAGAACGTCTACTTCTTGTCCGTCTTTCATGAGCTGAGGTGCGTTAATCAACTCTTCTGGCACTGCAACTTGTTCAAAAGTTTCTGAGTTCATCAGGTTATAACCGTAGTCATCTTTAAAAAGAAACTGATGAGGCCTTTTTTCAATTCTGGCCGTAACCACTTTTACACCAGCAGTGAAAGTATTGTCCAATACTTTTCCTGTTCTAATGCTTTTTAGTTTTGTTCTTACGAATGCAGGTCCTTTTCCAGGCTTAACATGCTGAAATTCGGTGATTGCGTAAAGGTCGTGATTGTATTCAATTACAAGACCGTTTTTAAAATCTGCTGTACTTGCCATGCGTTTATTTCAAACTAAGTTACAAATATTCAATTTTGATCATTTGGAATTTTTATGATGGGTCGTATGCCCATTTTAAATATATAGCTCCCCAAGTGAACCCACCACCGAATGCGGCTAAAATTAGATTATCACCTTTTTTTAGTTGGCTTTCATAATCCCAAAGGCAAAGAGGAATGGTTCCGCTGGTTGTGTTGCCATATTTGTGGATATTCAACATTACCTTTTCTTCACCAATTTCCATGCGCCTTGCTGTAGCGTCTATAATTCTTTTGTTTGCCTGATGAGGAACTAACCAAGTAACATCTTCTCCTTGTAAGTTGTTTTTGGCCATAATCTCGGCAGAAACATCTGCCATATTAGTAACGGCAAACTTAAAAACTGCAGAACCTTCTTGGTAAACGTAATGCTCACGATTGTCTACGGTTTCATGAGAAGCTGGCTTTCGGCTTCCTCCGGCTTTCATGTGCAAATGCTGGGCTCCCGATCCGTCAGATCGAAGAATGGAGTCCATGATTCCCACGTTTTCTTCAGTAGGCTCTAATAAAACAGCTCCACCACCGTCTCCGAAAATAATACAGGTGGTTCTTTCGCTGTAGTCTATGATAGAAGACATTTTGTCTGCTCCAACTACCACTACTTTCTTGTATTTGCCCGTTTCAATAAACTGGCTACCCGTAGTTACAGCGTAAATAAACCCTGAACAAGCTGCTTGTAAATCATAACTGAATGCATTTTTTGCTCCTATAGCATCTGCAATAATATTTGCAGTGGCCGGAAACATCATGTCGGGGGTAGTGGTGGCGCAGATCAGAAGATCAATTTCAGAAGGATCGGTATTGGTTTTTTTTAGTAAGCCTTTTACAGCTTCTATACCCAAAACAGAGGTTCCTTGACCTTCTCCTTTTAATATTCTTCTTTCCTTAATGCCAGTGCGGGAAGTTATCCATTCGTCAGTAGTGTCTACTATGGTTTCTAACTCTTTGTTGGTTAAAACATAGTTTGGCACCCAACCGTTGACGCCTGAGATTTTAGCTCTGATTTTAGTCATTCAATATTTTATAGAACGGAAAGCTCCATTCTTATTTCTAAATAATTCGCCAATATAAGGGTTCATGCTTCAGATTCAAATAATAGATTGAACGAAACCTTATTTTGGTCAAATGAAGTGTCTATAAATAAATATTGCTCCTGAATGTTGATTCAGGAGCAAATATTCAAGAAGCCAAAAGTTAAACTTAGGCTAAAACTTCTTTTTCCATTACTACTTTACCTTTGAAGTAAAGTTTTCCTTCATGCCAGAAAGCTCTGTGAGGCAAATGCATTTCTCCGGTAGTCGGGCAAATAGCTAAAGCCTTGCCATGCAATTTTTTGTGAGTTCTACCTTTGTCTCTTCTGGTTTTCGAGGTTTTTCTCTTAGGATGCGCCATTTTTCTACAATTTTATAGCTTTCGCTATTCTTTATTTTTCAATTTCTTCAAAGAAGCCCATCGTGGGTCTATTGATTCTTCATTTTCCTGATCTTCATTTTTCTCATCATTATCTTCTTCCGAAGAGTATATCATGAGTACTTCATCTTCATTTTCATCTTCTTCATCTTGTTGAAAACGTGGGTGAAGTTTTTTCATGGGGATTTCAAGTCCTATAAATTCAAACATTATGGATGCTACGTTCAGTTGTTGGGTGTCGCGTGGTATTACCACTACTTCATCCGACAGTTCTTCATACTCGTTTCCGAGTTTGTATATAAACGGCCTTTCCAAGTCTATCGGAAAATCAAACAAATCTAGACTTCTATCACACTCCAGTTCTACAGAACCTTTAATGTGAAAAACAGTCTGAATCATTGTTTCGGACTTGTTCAATGAAATGTTAGCAGTAAGTTTTCCTTTTCTAACTAGATCATTGTCAAATAATTCAAAGAACTTATCATCTAACAGAAATTCAAAATCATGCAGCCCAGTATTGAGCTTAAAGATCTGTATTTCATATTTTCTGATTGGCTTCAATTATTCCCTCTCAAAATCAGGACTGCAAAGGTATGAAAATTCAATTGAATCCTAAAATAGTGTTTACTTATTTCATTAATAAATATCGAACAATTATTAGTCAACTACTTGCGGGCGGTTAATGGTTTATTGATAGTTGCCTTAAATCGCTCTTAAATAGCATATTCTCTTCGGTTTCGTATAATGTCAATTGCCATGTAAAGTGCAGCCCTCATACTACTGGGGTCGGCTTCGTTTTTGCCAGCAATGCCAAATGCGGTTCCATGATCGGGAGATGTTCTTACAATCGGAAGACCAGCGGTAAAATTAACGCCATCTTCAAAAGCTATGGTCTTGAAAGGAATTAAACCTTGGTCGTGGTACATGGCCAGTATACCATCAAATTTAGAATTGGTGTTATTGCCAAAGAAACCATCGGCAGGGTAGGGGCCAAAAACCAAATGCCCTTTTTCTTTGAATTCGTTGATTACTGGCTGTATTAGTTCTTTTTCTTCTGAACCCAATAGGCCATCTTCTCCAGCGTGAGGGTTCAGTCCTAAAATAGCGACTTTAGGCTTACTGATACCAAAATCCTTTTTCAATGATTTTAACATCAAATCTATTTTGCTGGTCAGTCTTTCGGTGGTTAATTCTTCTTTAATCTTCATTAAAGGAATATGACCAGTGGCCACGCCAATTCTAAGCCGATCGTTGCAGAGGAACATTAGGCTGTCTTTCGCACCAAAAGTAGTGGTGAAAAACTCAGTGTGACCAGGGAAGTTAAAGTCTCCACTTTGAATATTGTTTTTACTAATAGGGGCTGTGACAACTCCATCAATTATTCCGTTTTGTAAATCTTCCACAGCTTTTTGTAAAGAAGCTAAGGCGTATTTACCTCCTTCGTTATTTTCTTCTCCTGGTTTAATTTCAAAATCTTCTTCCCAGCAATTAATCACATTGGCCTTTTTTTCATGCAGCCTATCGCCACTATTAAATTGATAGAAGGAGAAATTAGTAAGCTCTAGCATTTTCTTATAGTGCGAAAAGGCTTTACCGTGGCCATATAGTATTATGGTTGCATAATCGTAAAGCTTCTGTTCCGAAACGGTTTTTATAATTACTTCGGGACCAATGCCATTAATATCGCCAATGGTGATGCCAATTACGGGTTTGTATGTAGTTTCGTCTTCTGAATGTAGATTCATAATCAAAGAATTTCCTGCTTTTGTAATCTTTAAAGAAAAGTTGAAGTAGGTTTGGATTTGAGAAGAACAATGAAGCCCTGCTCTGAGTAATCTTCAACAGAATTCTCATTTTGCGCAAATTAATGTTTTTTCTATAAGTTACTTCCATGTCATCAGTAAGACCTAAGAAACACCTCGGCCAACATTTTTTAAAAGATTTGAACATTGCCAAAAGTATTGCCGATGGACTTACTGGTCATGGAGGCTATGATATAGTGGTAGAGATTGGTCCAGGAACAGGTGTGCTCACTCAGTTTCTTTTACAAAACAAACAAGAAACCTCAGTAATTGAGATTGACAGAGAGTCTGTGGCTTACCTCAAGCAGCATTACCCTCAGCTTGAAGGAAGAATTATTGAAGGTGATTTTCTGAAGTTGAATATGGAAGAGCTATTCCCAGGTAAATTTGGGGTAGTGGGTAACTTTCCATATAATATTTCATCACAAATATTTTTCAAAATTCTGGACTTGAAGCAGCAGGTGCCCGAAGTAGTTTGTATGATTCAAAAAGAAGTGGCCGATCGCCTTATTTCGCCTCCAGGAAATAAAGCCTATGGAATTTTAAGTGTGTTCTTACAGGCTTATTATGAGTTAGAATATTTATTCACAGTTCCTCCCAATGTTTTTAACCCTCCACCTAAGGTAAATAGCGCGGTAATTAGGTTGAAAAGAAACGAAAGAGCAGCTTTAGATTGCGATGAAGTGCTTTTTAGAAGGGTAGTAAAAGCAGGTTTTCAAATGAGAAGGAAAACATTGCGCAACGCACTAAAACCAATAAATTTGCCAGAGGAACTCAGCGGAGAAAAAGTGCTCGATCAAAGGGCCGAAACACTTTCTGTTGACCAGTATGTGGAACTGACGAATCTTATATCATCGTGTCAGAAGTAAAAACCATTTTTGAACTTTCTAAAGAATACCTTAGTGCGCTAGAAATAGCAATCGAGGAAAAAAATAGTGCCTTTATCCGCGACACGATGGAGGGGGTGAATTCTGCAGATATTTCTGCCTTACTGGATGAGTTGAATGCCGATATGGCCAAATATGTCATAGATATATTGGACAATGAGGTTGGGGCGGAAATTATAGAAGACCTTGAAGAAGACACTAGAACTAAATTCTTAGAAAACTTCACACCAAAAGAAGTAGCCGATTACATTACTGAAATGGATTCTGATGATGCGGTAGATATCATCAATGAACTTCCGGCCAAAACACGTGAAGAAGTAATTTCTGAAATTATTGATCCAGATACCGCTGCCCATATTCATGAGCTAATGCGCTATGATGAGGATTGTGCAGGAGGTTTAATGGCGAAGGAGATGATCATCGCCAATTTGAATTGGAACATTGTTCAGACCATTGAAGAAATTAGAAGACAGCGTGAAAATGTAGATCGTATTTACTCGGTTTATGTAGTTGACGATAAATATAAGCTATTGGGTAAAGTTTCTGTGAAGGATATTTTGCTAGCCAATGATAATACGCACATCAGTGAGATTTATGATGATGATGTCATTTCTGTTGAAACCTATATGGATGAAGAAGAAGTGGCCGACATCATGCGAAAATACGACCTCGATGTGGTGCCCGTAGTCAACCTTCAAGGCAAGCTAGTGGGTAGAATTACCATAGATGATATTGTAGATGTAATTACCGATCAGGCCGAAGAAGACAGACAACTGATGTCGGGTATATCTTCAGATGTAGAGGAAGACGATACCATTTGGGTGATTTTGAAAGCCCGATTGCCGTGGTTGATTATTGGTTTGGTAGGCGGAATTGTTGGTGCATATGTAATTCGAGGTTTCGAAGATCAAATTCAAACCATTACAGGCTTGGCGCTTTTTATACCATTGATTATGGCTACGGGCGGAAATGTAGGGGTGCAGTCTTCAACCCTCGTAGTTCAAAGTTTAGCAACTAAATCAGTATTTACCGATAGCTTAGGAAAACGACTCTTGAAAATGGTAGCAATTGCCATGTTTACCGGATTAGTGTTGGGCTCAATCAGCTTCTTAGTTGTCTATTTATATGGAGAAGTTAAACTCGGTTTAGTGGTAGCTATTGCACTTCAGGCCGTAGTTTTGCTGGCCTCATTTACAGGAACAGCAACACCACTGATATTAGATAAACTCGGAATTAATCCAGCTTTGGCTTCTGGGCCGTTTATTACCACGGCCAACGATATGTTGGGAATTACCGTGTATTTATTGATTGCCAACTTATTACTCTAAGCTTATGCAGAAGAAGTTTTTGATTGTAGATGATATGCATCAGAGCATCTGTGGATTGCTTTCAGAAATTGGAATAGATGCCGATTATCAACCCCAGATTTCCAGAAGTGAATTGCTTAGTATTATTGGTAATTACGAAGGCTTGCTCATTCGTTCGAAAACGGATGTAGATCAAGAGCTGATTGACGCTGCTGTTAAATTAGAAGTGATTGGCCGAGCGGGTGCTGGTTTAGATAAAATTGACGTTCAGTACGTGGAGTCGAGAGGAATTGAGATTCTGAATGCCCCAGAAGGGAATCGAGATGCATTGGCCGAGCACGCCATGGGGCTTTTGCTTTCCATGTTGAACAATATTATAAAATCAGATGCCGAAGTAAGAAATTGGGTCTGGGACAGGGAAGGCAACCGAGGTGACGAACTAAGCGATAAAACCATTGGTATTATTGGCTATGGCTACATGGGGCAAGCTTTTGTACAAAGACTTAGGGCTTTTGATTGCCGTGTATTGGTGTACGACAAGTATAAAAAGGGCTTTGGAACCAAAAACGTAGAGGAAGTGAGCTTGGCAAAATTGTTTGACAAATCTGATATCCTTAGTCTTCATATTCCTTTAAATGAAGAAACTCGAGCTTGGGTGAATAAAGACTTTATTCAGAATTTCAGAAAGGATATTTACCTGTTAAATACCGCCCGAGGAGAGATTTTACCAACAAAAGACCTTTTGGAATTATTGGACTCAGGCAAATTAAAAGGTGCTGCCCTTGATGTTTTAGATAAGGAAAAGTTCGACAATCTGACCGAAGATGAGCGAAATCAGTTTACAGATCTATTTTCAAGGAAAAATATAGTTTTCTCTCCGCATGTAGGCGGCTGGACATTCTCTTCTTACAAAAGAATCAATGAAGTGTTGGTAGGGAAAATTGCCTCTCATTATCATATAATGTCAGAATCAAATAAGTCGTGACTTAGGAGGTGGTTAATTACCATTTTGAGTTATTTGAAAGCTGATAAATATACCTCAAATCTAATTTTAAGCCCTTTTCAATTACCCGAGTAAACTTACTGTTAGTAGGAGAGTATATATATTTTGCTTAAATTTGAAGCATACATCGCCTTAGCGGGCGATTTTTGTATTTAAAGCAACGGTTTCTGTTAGGAGCCGTTCTTTGTTTTTTATAGCATAACAAATTAAACAATTAAAACTATGGCTGGAATTTCATATTACACGGAAGAAGGCTTGCAGAAATTGAAGGATGAGCTTCATCACCTTAAAACCAAAGGGAGAGCGGACATGTCGAAGCAAATTGCTGAGGCACGCGACAAAGGTGATTTGAGTGAAAATGCTGAATATGATGCTGCAAAAGATGCTCAAGGCCTCATGGAAATGAGAATTGCTGAGCTAGAAACGGTTGTTGGTGATGCGAGAATCATGAAAGATGAAAACGTAGACCTCTCTAAAGTTTCAATCCTTTCAACAGCTAAAATCAAAAACGTTAAAAACGGCATGGTAGTAAAATACACTTTGGTATCCGAAAAAGAAGCGGACCTGAAGGCCGGAAAAATATCTTATGAATCACCAATTGGCAAGGGACTCTTGAATAAAAAAATTGGTGAGATTGCAGAAGTAAAAGCGCCTGCTGGCACTATGCAATTCGAAATATTAGACATTACATTAGAATAATTATGCCAAGTATCTTCACTCGAATCATTAACAGAGAAATTCCCGGCCATATAGTGGCAGAAGACGATAATAACATTGCATTTCTGGATGTTAATCCATTGAAAAGAGGTCATGTATTATGCGTTCCTAAAGAGGAGGTGAATTATATTTTTGATATGGGTGAAGATACTTACATAAACCTACACAGCTTTACTAAAAAGGTAGCCAAGGCAGTGGAAGCTGCTGTGCCTTGCAAAAGAATTGGCGTAGCAGTGATTGGCCTTGAAGTGCCCCATGTTCACATTCACTTAATTCCGCTTCAGAATATTTCCGATATCGACTTTAGCAAACCCAAGCTAAGTTTAAGTCAAGAAGAATTGGCCGAAACGGCTGAAAAGATAAAGGCGAAATATCAGGCCTAACCTTTAAAGGAAAGCGTAAACTCTGTTCCTTCATTTATTTTACTTTCTACTGAAATATGACCGCCTAGGTTGGTCATGTGGGTATGAACAAGGTAGAGGCCTATGCCTTTGCTTTCTGGACGGGTGTTGAAGGTTTGACTCAAGCCAAAAATTCTATCTTTTACGGCATCTTTATCAAAGCCAATACCATTGTCGGTAAATATCAGGCGTTTAACTTCTCTCACCATTTTAGCTTTTATGGTTATAATGGGAGTGGTACTTGGTTTGGCATATTTGATTGAATTGGTAATGAGGTTCAGGAAAATACTTTCCAAATAATCCCGGTTAAAACTTATGGTCTGAAAGGCGGTGAAATCAATCTGAAAAACCACTTTTGAATTACTTATTAATGCGCCAATAGAGTCTTGCACGGTTTTTAATACCTCTGCCAATGATACATCTTCAATCTTCACTGAAACTTTGGCGTTTTCACTCAGCTCATTTAGGTGCTTGTTCATTTTGAACTCTAACTTTTCGGCCGTTTTTTTCAGAAGTTCAATCAAATTTAAGGTTTCTGGATTTTTAATTTCAGAGGTATCTAAAAGGTGGAGAATACCGAATAGATTGTTCACAGGTTCTCTCAAATCGTGTGAAGTGGTAAATGATAAGTCTTTCAACTTCTTATTCATCATTGAAAGGTTAGCCAATAAAGCATTTCGCTCTTCTTCTAGCCTTTTTTTATGAGTTATATCTTTAGCAATAGCATAAACCAAGTTATCTTCATTTAAGGGCATTGATGTCCATGATAACCACACTATTTCTCCATTCTTTTTCAAATAGCGGTTTTCATAATTCATAAGAGGCTTGCCTTTTTTAATGCTCTCTCGATATTCAGCGGTAAGATTTCTATCAAGTGGGTGGATAAAGCTGTTTATAGGCCGTGACAGTAGCTCTTCTTCGGAGTAACCTAAAAGGTTTGGAACAGCAGGGTTTATCCTTTTGAAGAATCCATCGAACCCGGCAATGCAAAGTAAGTCTGGCGAAAACTTGAAGAAATAGTCCGAGTTCAATCTGAGTTTATTCATATAAGATTTATCCTTTCAGT
This sequence comes from Roseivirga seohaensis subsp. aquiponti, assembly GCF_001267955.1. Lineage (NCBI taxonomy): Bacteria > Pseudomonadati > Bacteroidota > Cytophagia > Cytophagales > Roseivirgaceae > Roseivirga > Roseivirga seohaensis. The sequence continues at coordinate 87,314 of NZ_JSVA01000007.1, read as the reverse complement.
AAATGCCCAAAAATCACGAGCGAATTATACATAAAGGACTGTTTTAGGATGTATGCTGATTAGGTAATTATATGTATTATAATTGAATGATGATATAAAATAATAAAGAAATTGGTTACTCTTATTTAACTCGTCCGGGATTGTCCGAGATGAATGACTTCCAACTTTTATTTCCACTTTGTTGGCTTCCACCTTGAAAGTGATGACAGAGTGCTACCGCCAAAGCATCAGTAGCATCGAGTAGTTTTGGGAGGGTTTCAATTTTTAATAACGTTTTCAACATGGCCGCCACCTGTTCTTTAGAAGCATTGCCATTTCCTGTTACCGACTGCTTAACCTTTTTAGGGGCGTATTCAGTAATAGGGATTTCTCTGGCTAATGCGGCCGACATTGCCACGCCCTGGGCTCTTCCTAGCTTTAGCATAGATTGAATGTTCTTCCCGAAGAAGGGAGCTTCCAATGCCATTTCATCTGGCTGAAACTCCTCAATTACAGAAGTAACCCTTTCAAAAATCTTCTTCAGTTTTAATTCGTGGCCGGTGTATTTGCTAAGGTGAATAACACCAAACTGAAGCAGCGTGATTTTTTTGCCAGAAACCAAGATGAGTCCATAGCCCATTATACTGGTACCGGGGTCGATACCGAGAATGATTTTCTCTTTAATGGGGGCTTTGGCTAAAGGCATAAGCGCAAGATAAATAAACCTTCCATTTCTGTAATTCAAAACAAGGTTTTAAATGCAAATGCTTTCCACGTAATTCGCATATGGTTCTATTTGTCGCAGGTGTTGTTTTTAGTTACTTGCTACTTTTATTTTTCCCCATTCTTGCTTGGCAACAGATGCCGTTTGCTAGTGCTGAAAAGTATGAAGGGAAAGTATCGGTGATTATTCCTTTCAGAAATGAAGAGGCAAACCTGAAGCGATTAGTGGAGGCACTGAAGGTTCAAACATACCCATGGTTTGAAGTGCTTTTCGTAAACGACCACTCTACCGATGATTCATTAAACGTGTTAAGGCAGCTGGTTGAGAAAGATATCACATTCTCTTTTAGTATTATTTCTTTAGAAGAAACCCAGGGAAAGAAAGCCGCTATTACGGCAGGTATTGCACAGGCTTCGGGTGAAATTATTGTTACTACAGATGCAGATTGCTGGTTTCATGAAAACTGGCTATTAGTTATGACTTCTGGTTTTAACAACTCCCAAACACAAATGATTACAGGGCCGGTGGTGTTGGAAGGAGGAAGTTTCTTTCAAAAATTGCAACGGATTGAATTTGGTGCAGTGCTGGCTTCTTCCGCAGCATTGATTGGTTTAGGTAAACCCACCATGGCCAATGGAGCCAATTTAGCCTATAGAAAAATGGTATTTACTGAGGTAGAAGGGTTTACGGGCATAGAACAAACACCTTCGGGTGACGATGAGTTGCTGATGATGAAAATAGCCAAAAAGTACCCGAATGGTGTTGTCTTTGCTAAAAATCCCGATTCAGTTGTACATACCCTTGCCCACACAAATTGGGTCGATTTTGTTCAGCAACGTAAACGTTGGGCCAGCAAATGGAAAGTAGGAATGCGGTGGTCTACAATATTATCAGCTTTGTTTGTTTATTCAGTGCAAATAGCCCTTGTGGGCTTAGTGCTATTGTTTCTTATTGGAAAAGTATCATTAGTTTCTTTGGCTGGGCTTTGGCTAATAAAGGTGGTTTTAGAGCTTCAGCTCATTAGAAATTACTTCCGAGATTTAAAACAAGCCTATTCGTTTTTCCACTTCCTTTTGTTACAAACCTTTTATCCTTTTTACGTGCTTTATGTTGGTTTGGCATCTAACTTTGGGCGTTTTCAATGGAAGGAAAGAAGTTTCAAAATCTAGTACAATAATATGACCGACAATGAGTTTGATGTTTTGGATGAGCTTTACTTCGTTCAACCTTTTAATGCCATTTTGGAAGAAACGCAGTTGGCAGAGAGCGAACTTAAAGAAGTACTCTCAGGGCTGTTGAATAAGGGTTGGGTAAAATGCTTTGGCGACCGCCAAGCAGAAATGCCAATTGCATTGAGTGAGTTGGGGAATGATCTCACTTCGTATTTTTATTTGGCCACCAAAGAAGGCTTATTAGTTCACAACGGTCGTTAAGCACTATGCAAGATACACTTCAACGTAAGTTTTATAGAAAGGAAATGGAGGTAAACGCACTCTTGGAAATTACCCAAGCGGTGAACGACAACCTTCCTGAAGATGACCTCTATAAAATTTATGAATTTACCCTTAGGGCCAATCTGCAATTATCTAAAATGGTATTGTATGTGAAAGACCTAGACTGGGAATGTAAGGTGCAATTTGGTGCAAAAAAGGATTTCACTAAAATACCACTCGATACAGGGTGTTTTGATCTGAAGAAGATAGTTGCGGTGACTGACGCAAAACTTTCTATTTCATGTTTTAATGAATTTGATATCATAATTCCTGTTACTCATAAAGAAAAACTGCTCGCTTTTGTATTTATTAAAACTTCAGAAGAAGAAAAAGGAGCCGATACCACTTTTATACAAGCCTTGAGCAATGTGATTCTTGTGGCCATTGAAAATAAGCGATTGGCCAGAAAGCAACTTGAGCAGCAAGCCATTCAGCGCGAAATGGAAATCGCTAGAAACGTTCAGAACTATCTTTTTCCCGATGTTTTGCCCAATTCTGAAAAATTAGAGATAAAGGCATTCTACCAGCCGTGTAAAACTGTGGGTGGAGATTATTACGATTACATTCCTATTCCTAACGAAAATCAATTTCTAGTTTGTATTGCCGATGTATCGGGAAAAGGAATGCCTGCCGCTATATTAATGTCTAATTTTCAGGCAGTATTAAGAACTTTGAGTAGGAATGCTGAAAATCCAGAGCAGGTAATACATGAATTGAATCATCAAACATGGCACAACGCAAAGGGTGAAAACTTTATAACCTTCTTTTTAGCCGTCTACGACTTTGATAAAAAGAACCTTCGATATTTTAACTGTGGTCACAATCATCCGGTTTTGATTACAAAGGATGAGGTAATGATTTTGAACGAAGGAAGTACCGTGTTAGGCGCATTTGATCCGCTTCCGTTTTTGGATAAAGGTGAAATTGAAAATATAGAAGAATTCTCGCTTTTCATGTTTACCGATGGCCTTACCGAAACTTTTAATAGTGCTGGAGAAGAGTTTGGCGAAGAAAGGCTAAGGAAGTTCTTGGTGGATCATAAAAATAAAGACCTTCAAACTACCCACAATGATTTAATGATAGAGTTAGAAGGATTCAAAAAGGAGAATGCCTTTGCCGATGACCTTACTTTCTTATCTTGTAGGGTAAATAATGCTACTCCATAAAACACCCATATTTGCCCGATGGCTTTACCCTAGCTTAGTTTGGAAACAAACAAGTAATGAAAAAGTCATTTATTTAACCTTCGATGACGGCCCAATTCCAGAAGTTACACCTTGGGTATTGAAAACGCTGGGTGAGTTTGATGCAAAGGCTACTTTTTTCTGTGTTGGAGAAAACATACACAAGCATCCCTACATTTTTAAAGAACTGCTCAGTAAAGGCCATTCGGTTGGTAACCACACTTACCATCACGTAAAAGGGTGGGAAACAGACGCTACTGAATACCTTAAAGACTTTTTGAAGTGTGAGGAAGAACTTCATAAGTATGGAGAAGAAGGAAGACTCTTTAGGCCTCCTTATGGTAAAATCACCTTTAAGCAAATCAAGCAATTGTCTTCTCGAAAAATCATTATGTGGGATGTGCTCTCAGGTGATTTCTCGCAAAAACTATCAGCTGAAACCGTTTTAAAAAAGAGCATTCAGTATTCTAAATCAGGAAGTATTATTGTATTCCATGACAGCTTGAAGGCTTTTGATAACCTTCAATATGCATTACCTCGCTATTTAGAGCATTTTCAATCGAAAGGTTTTACTTTTAAACCGTTATGATTGGTGAAGTTTTGCTTGTTACGTTTGCGCTCATCCTAATTTCAGAACTGGTCTTAATCTGGAGATTTAAGCGTTTTTTTATTAAAGCCGTTGAAATTGATTCTATTCAAACTTGGCCTAAAGTAACTATTCTAATTGCTGCTAGAAATGAAGAAGAGAATTTAAAGGCTTGCTTTAATGCAGTTACCAATCTTGATTATCCGCTCGAAAAGCTTCAGGTTTTGGTAGGGAACGACCAGTCAACAGACGGTACTCAAGGTATAATTGACAGTTGGATCAATAAATATCCTCATGTCAAATCCATTTCTATCCTACCTCATTTAAATGGACTTATTGCTAAGTCGAACGTTTTGGCACAATTGGCGACCAAGGCCGAAGGTGATTATTTAATCATTTTAGATGCAGACGTTACTGTTACCCAACATTGGCTGAAAACGATGGTTGCTCAAGCAATTCAAGGCGTTGACCTTGTGAGTGGTTATACCGAAGTAAAAACCGAAGGTTATTTTTCATCCATTCAGAAAATGGATTGGCAAAATAGCATTCATAGCCTAAAGGTTTTTTCAGACCAAGGCAATGCGCTTACAGCCTTGGGTAATAATATGCTGATTTCGAAAAAGGCATATCAAACAATAGGTGGTTTTGAAGCCCTTGGTAAAACTAAAGTAGAGGATCTGAAATTGTTATTGGCCGCTAGAAAAGCAGGCTTGAAAACAGCACAACTTATTGATAAAGGAGCAGGCATTACTTTTCCTATAAAAAGGATTTTAGACTATGTTGATCAGAGAAAACGCTGGCTCAAGGGAATTCTAAGCTATAGAACACTTTCTGGTATCGGGTTTATAGTTTATCGTCTGCTGCTGATTGAAATGTTGGCGGTATCGTTATTTCTAACAAACTCAACAGTGCTCATTGTATTGATTTCCCTAATAGTATTAAAACTGGCGATCGAAAACATTAAACAGTATCAAGTTAAGAGTACGCTAGATCAAGTTGGTGTTAAGTTTAGTCTCTTCAAGCCATTTATTATTGCTCTTTTAGATACATTTGCCCTTGTTGTTTTAATGCTGAACCCTAGAGTCAGCTGGAAGAAAAGAAAGTTTAAATGATGATTGAAACTCATGCCCATATTTATGCCGACCAGTTTGAGAAGGACATAGATGAGGTATTAGAAAGAGGAAGAGAAGAAGGCATTTCTAAAATCTACATGCCCAATATTGATCATACATCAATTGATGGAATGCTGGAGTTGGAAGAAAAATATCCAGATTTGTGTGTGGCTACCATGGGGCTTCACCCGTGTTCTGTAAAAGGCGATTTTCAGAAAGAACTTTATATTGTTGAAGAGTGGCTTGGAAAGCGCGAGTTTGCAGCTATTGGTGAAATGGGTACTGATTTGTACTGGGATAAAACCTTTATCAATCAACAAGTAGAGGCCTTCAAGATTCAAGTAGCTTGGGCAAAACAATATCAAAAACCGATTATAATCCATTGTCGAGAATCACTAGATATGACCATCGACTTGGTAGAAGAACTTAAAGAAGATAACCTTACAGGTGTCTTCCATTGCTTTAATGGTTCTGTAGCGCAAGCAGAACGTATTCATAAACTTGGCTTTCATATTGGTTTAGGTGGGGTGGTTACCTTCAAAAACAGTGGTATGGATGAGGTAATTCCTCAATTAAATATGGATCATGTGGTTTTAGAAACCGATAGCCCTTATTTGGCGCCTGTTCCTTATAGAGGGAAAAGAAATGAGCCTTCCTATTTAAAGTTGGTAGCTCAAAAAATTGCTGATTTAAGGCAAGTTGGGGTAGCAGAAATTGAAGCCATTACCACTAAAAATGCCAATTCATTATTTAAAGTGCAGTCATGATTTCAACCCTAGAATTTTCGCCTAACCCAAAAGCATCTATACTTATAGTATATACTGGTGGTACTTTGGGGATGGACTATGACGAAAACGGTTCGCTAGTACCTTGCGACTTTGAACGCGTAGTAGCCAGAATACCTGTTTTGAAGGAATTAAATATTAACCTGTCGGTAATTTCCTTCGACCCTCCAATTGATTCCTCGAATGTAAAACTCGAGCATTGGGTACAAATTGGTCAAACCATTAAAGATAATTACACCGCTTTCGATGGCTTTATTGTGCTGCATGGAACAGATACTATGGCATATTCTGCTAGTGCTTTAAGCTTTATGCTACAAGGTTTGAACAAGCCAGTTATATTTACGGGGGCTCAATTGCCTATTGCTTCCCCCAGATCAGATGGGCGAGAAAACTTTGTTACAGCATTAGAGATTGCCGCTGACAGCAAAGATGGAGTGCCGGTTGTTTCAGAAGTATGCATCTTTTTTAACCACTTATTGTTGAGAGGAAACCGTTCAAAGAAAGTTGAAAGTCGTCATTTCGATGCTTTTGAATCTGAAAACTACCCTGCATTGGCGGAGGCTGGCATTGTGATAGATTATAATTATGCCGCTTTAAAGGCCTATGACCACAATTCTAAACTTAAATTTTACCCAGAATTAAAGGACGATATTGTTATTTTAAAGCTGTTCCCAGGTATTAATGAACACGTGGTAAGGCACTTATTGAATGCACCTTCTATTAAAGGAATAGTTATGGAGAGCTATGGTTCGGGTAATGTTCCTCATCAGCCTTGGTTCTTAAACTTATTGGAAAGTGCTGTAAACAAGGGAGTTGTTGTGCTGAATGTTTCGCAATGTAATGGGGGAAATGTAATTCAAGGTAAATATGAGGCCAGCAGTGCTTTAAATAGAATAGGCGTTATTAGTGGCGGAGATTTGACAACTGAAGCCGCTACTACGAAAATGATGCACTTATTTGGTAGAAACACTGAATTAGATGAACTTAGAGAAAAATTGACGAGTGCTATTTCGGGCGAAATGAACTGATTTTTATTGATTGACAAAAACATAAATCAATTTGCATAAAGGATATTTTATTGATTTATTTGTCACCTTGCGATAAGCGCATTTGTTGATAAAAGTTGAGGAGAGGTGTCCGAGTGGCTGAAGGAGCACGCTTGGAAAGCGTGTATACTCGAAAGGGTATCGAGGGTTCGAATCCCTCTCTCTCCGCATGATCAACTAAAAACTTAAGTATAATTTCTTTTAACAATAATTATTAATAATTTAGAAACCGTTTTAACCTTTATTAATCAAAACTAGACTATGAAAAAGTTATTCTCACTATTGATGATCTTAGGCGTTCTGTCGATTGGATTCAATGCTTATGCTCAAGACGATGCTCAAGAAGGAGCTACAACCGAGCAAGTAGAAAACACCATACCAGAAAACCCTGACTATTCAGACGAATTGGCGGATATGCCAGAAGAGTCTTTAGATCAAGTCATCAAACAAAAATTTATTGAAGGAGATCCTAAGTTTATGTCTCCAGTATTAATCTGTTTAATTCTTGGACTTGCTATCTCAATCGAAAGAATTATCAGTCTTAATATGGCAACGACTAACACAAACAAGCTTTTGAGCAAAGTAGAAGATGCTCTAGAGTCTGGAGGGGTTGAAGCAGCTAAAGAAGTGACCAAAAACACAAGAGGTCCAGTAGCATCTATCTTTACTCAAGGTCTTATGAGAATGTCAGAAGGAATTGAAATGGTTGAAAAATCAGTGATTGCTTACGGTTCTGTAGAAATGGGTCGTTTAGAAAGAGGTCTAGTTTGGATTTCTCTATTCATCTCATTGGCTCCAATGTTGGGTTTCATGGGTACTGTAATTGGTATGATCGGTGCCTTCGATGCGATTGAAGCAGCTGGTGATATTTCTCCAGGATTGGTTGCTGGAGGTATTAAAGTAGCCCTTTTAACAACAGTTGGTGGTTTGATCGTTGCGATTATCCTTCAATTGTTCTATAACTACTGTGTTTCTAAAATCGATTCAATTGTTAACTCAATGGAAGATGCGTCAATCTCTTTGGTTGACTTGCTAGTGAAGCACAATTTGTCTAAGTAATTAACCTGTAAATAGATTATTATGGATCAGGACCAATTAATTGATTTAGGATTATACGCATCCTACATTCTGCTTGCTGTAGCAACGGTTGCCGCTATTGTGATGAACCTAGTTAACTCTTTGGGTAATCCTAAGAGTTTGGTTAAGAGCGGAATCGGCTTGGTAGTTTTAGGTTTAATATTCTTTATTGGATATTCAATGGCCCCTGCTGAAATCGACCTTGTTAGCCAAAGAGCTTTTGAAGCTACTAACATAGACCCTTCTGCAGCGTCAACGGCAACTGCCTATAAATTGATAGGTGGAGCAATGACCACAACTTTAGTACTACTATTAGTAGCTGTTGTAGGTTTAATATATTCGTCAATCGCAAGAGTAGTTAGATAATTTAATTATGGCAAGAAGTAAGAACAGAGGAAGTCAGGAGGTAAATGCCGGCTCAATGGCCGACATCGCTTTCCTATTATTGATATTCTTTCTGGTAACTACTCAAATTGCCACCAACAAAGGTTTGACCTTGTTACTTCCTCCTAAACAGGATGAAGAAGAACCAGACCAAGTAAAGCAACAAGAGAGAAATATCTTTAAAATTCAGGTAAACTCCCTGAATCAGCTGTTGGTGGAAGATGAGAGACTAGACGATCCATCTTTGATAGGAGATATGGTTTATGACTTTATTTTAAATTTCGGTAAGATGTCTGACGTTGAGAAAGGCCCTACTGGAGAGAAAGTGAGTGATAGACAAACCTATGAGTCTTTACCTGCTACAATGAAAGCATACATCAACAATAAGTTGAGGTCAGGCGAATCGTCTGATGGACCAAACGCTGCTATTGTATCGCTTAAAGCAGATAGAGGAAGTAGTTATGAAATTTTCATTGAAATTCTAGATCAGCTAAACGCTGCTTATAACCGAGTGTATGGTGAAAGGGTAGGTTTAACTGCTGAGGAGTTTAGGAAATTGAATAGAAACGATCCAAGAGATTTGGATTTATATGATAGAGCTCGTTCAGGAATACCTAAGTCGATCTCGATTGCAGAACCAAGTAAAGTAGGAGGTTAATATGTCAAAGTTTAAGAAGAAAAGTGAGTCCAGTCAGGACATCCCAACTGCGGCATTGCCTGATATTATCTTTATGCTTTTGTTTTTCTTCATGGTAACAACTGTGATGAGAGAAACAGAGGTTTTGGTAAAGCAAGATATTCCAAGAGCTGAGCAATTAGTAAAGCTTGAAAAGAAAAAGCTTGTAACCTATCTATACGTAGGTGAACCTAAAGAACCTGAGATTTTTGGTACAGAATCATTAATCCAAGCCAACGATGCATTTATTGCTATTGACGGTATTGTTCAGTGGGTGAACACAGAGAAAGATCAACTTAGCGAAGTTGAGCGTGATCAAATCACAATTTCTCTTAAAGTAGATAAGGAAACCAAAATGGGGATTATTGTTGATATTCAAACTGAATTGAGAGAAGCAAATGCTCGTAAGATCATTTATGCTACACCTCAAAAAACAGATGATAACTAGTTTTGATAAAACTACATAATATAGAAGGCTGCCATTTGGCAGCCTTTTTTTATTCCCGGTTGTCTACTTCTGTATTTAATAATCAGATTACAGCTTAGAGGCCTGTAAGCTGTTTTGAGATAAAATAGAATGCTGCCTTATGAGTATATATGTTTCGAGTATTACCGTAGCATCCGTAAGTCGGAGGTTTTCAAGTAGAACGCTCTAAAACAATAAAGGGGTTCTTATGCGAGAGCCCCTTTATTGTTAATAATTAGAAAAAGGTGTTTTCTTAATACACCTTCTTGCCATTCAAATATGTGGCAGTTACTTTTAAGTTACGAAGCTCTGATTCAGGAGCTTTCATCATATCTTTTTGGGTGAAGATGAAATCGGCAAATTTGCCCACTTCAATACTCCCTTTCTCGTTTTCTTCAAAGTTAGAATAAGCTGCCCAGATGGTCATGCCCCTAAGCGCTTCTTCTCTGCTAAGTTTGTTTTCAGCTTGCCATCCGCCTTCTGGCCAGTTGTCTGCATCCTGACGAGCCACTGCAGCATGAAAACCATACATAGGGTTGATGTCTTCCACTGGGAAGTCGCTACCCAGCGCGATATAACCGTTTTGGTCGAGTAAATCTTTAAAGGCATAAGCCGTTTTTACTCTTTCTTCCCCTAATCTTTCTGCTGCCCAATACATATCTGAAGTAGCATGCGTAGGCTGAACTGATGGGATGATATTATACTTTCCGAATTTTGGAACATCTTCTTTCGAAACTACCTGTGCGTGTTCAATCTTCCATCTTAAGTCATTATCCTCAGGAAGGTATTTGCCATAGATATCAAGAATAACACGATCAGTTCTATCACCTATACAGTGAGTATTCATTTGAAAGCCCATGTCATAAATTACTTTCGCCAGTTCATCGTAAGTCGATTCTTTCTCTAAAAGGAAGCCAGCATTTCCTGGGTCATCAGAATAATCACTTAATAAGTTAGCACCGCGAGAACCTAAGGCGCCATCACCATACACTTTAAACGAGCGAACATTGAGGTAATCTGTTTTGATCTTACCCTTCTTTTTAAAGTAATCAATACTTTCTTCTGAAGGGGCTACCATGGCGTAAAGCCTCATTTTAAGCTCACCTGATTTATTCAATGAATCGATTAACTCAATTGTGCTTACCTCTAAGCCAGCGTCTACAACGCCTGTAAGACCAACTTCAAAGCAATTTTGTTGCGCCATAATAAGTGCTTCAATTTGATCGGCTCTAGTTTGCTCAGGAATGTATTTGCCAATCAAATCCATGGCGTTGTCTACCAATAGCCCCGTTGGTTCTCCATTCTGATCGAAGTAGATTTTACCTCCCGTTACTTCCTTTGTTTTACCGAAAGTCTCGCTTTGACTCATGGCAGCAGAATTTGCCAAAGCTGCATGGCCATCAACCCTTGAAAGGAAGACGGGCACATCAGGGAATAATTTATCTAGTTTTTCTTTGCTCGGAAACTCTTTATTTTCCCAATCATTCTGATCCCAACCGCGGCCAACTATCCATTCATCGTCTGGGTATTTTTCGCGGTGTGCCTGAAGAATTTCAAGAATTTCATCAAAGGATTTTGTGCCAACTAAATCTGCATTTTTCAAACCTAAACCATAACGGTAAAAGTGTGCATGTGCATCAATCAACCCTGGATAAACAGGAGCACCTTCTAAATTAATGGTTTCATCAGATTCAAAGTCTTTGAGAATTTCTTCGTCTGACCCAACGCCAACAAATTTCCCGTCTTTCACAGCGAAAGCCGTTGCAACAGTAAAATCATCGTTTACGGTATATACCGTAGCGTTGTGAATAATCAGGTCAGCTTTCTGCTTTCCCCCACATGACCACAGCAAGAACATTACTGCGGCTATTGATAATAGTTTTTTCATTATTCGAACCTTAAATGTTTTACAGAATCACCAGAGTCTCTGAGTTCTCTTAGTGCGTCAATCCCTATTTCTAAATGGTCGTTAACGAAGTTTGAAGTGACTTTTTTATCACTTTCTTCGGTTTTCACCCCTTCTGCAATCATCGGATTGTCAGAAACCAAAAGGAGTGCACCATGAGGGATTTGATTTACAAAACCCACAGTAAAAAGCGTAGCGGTTTCCATATCAACGGCCATCGCTCTAATTTTACGAAGGTATTTCTTGAAGGCCTTGTCATGTTCCCACACCCTACGGTTAGTAGTGTAGCAGGTGCCAGTCCAGTAATCGCGCTCATGCTTCTTGATCATAGAAGAGACAGACCTTTGCAAACGGAAAGAGGGTAATGCTGGAATTTCAGGCGGCATGTAGTCATCGCTGGTTCCCTCGCCACGAATGGCGGCAATAGGTAGGATCAAATCACCAATGGCAGTTTTCTTTTTCAAACCACCGCATTTGCCTAGGAATAGAACTGCTTTAGGCGAAATGGAAGAAAGTAAATCCATTACCGTAGCAGCCATGGCACTTCCCATTCCAAAATTGATAATGGTAATGTTTTCTGCTGTTGCTGATTGCATGGGGCGGCCTACGCCTTTAATTTCAACCCCAAACTTGTTGGCAAACATTTCTACATAGGTAATAAAATTAGTTAGTAGAATGTACTCTCCGAAGTCTTCATTGGGAACCCCAGTATAGCGGGGAAGCCAGTTTTCAACAATTTCTTGCTTAGTTTTCATGTATAAGTTTTGGGTTCAGTTACATTTGTTCGATGGATTCACTCAACCTGCCGGCCTATGAATATCGCCTCGATAAAAGGGACGGCAAATTAGTTATTTTTGACCCTATACGGAAGAAATTTGTTGTACTTACCCCAGAAGAATGGGTACGTCAGCACTTTATTCATTTTCTCGCTAGTAATTTGGGGTACTCTATGAGCCGAATGAGTGTGGAGACGGGGAATAAATACAATCAATTGCAAAAGCGCTCTGATATTCTGCTTTATGATGAATTCATGAAACCGCTTGTAATTATAGAGTGTAAGGCGCCTTCGGTAAAAATCACCCAAAATGCTTTTGATCAAATTGCGGTGTATAATAAAACACTCAAAGCAAAACTGTTGATTGTTACTAATGGCATGGCGCATTATGCTTGTTGGTTTGATGAAGAAGAACAGAAAGTAAGTTTCTTAGAGAAAATACCCAGCCTTCAGGAGTTGAAAGCCATGATTTGATTTCGTATTTTTCAATATGAGTTGGATCAAACGAATCGGCTTTCTTACTGCTTTTATAATTCCATTGCTTGCCATTTTTGGTTTTTACCTTGGCGGTTGGTGGAATTACCTTACCATTTGCTTTGTGTTCGTATTGATTCCTTTGGCTGATTCTGTAATTGGTGAAGATCCGGAAAATATGGAGGACGCTGATGCGCTAATCATTTCAGAACAATTCTATTATCGCTTTATCACTTACATCTGGGCAGTTTTTCAACTGGCTTTTTTGGTTTGGGCATCGGCTCAAGTGGCCTCGACTAGCTTAGAAGTTTATGAATGGATTGGCTTTGTGTTGAGTTTCGCTTTAGTGACTGGCGGAATTGGCATTACTGTGGGGCATGAGCTTGGTCATAAGAAGTCGGCTTTGGAGCGTTTTTATTCTAAGCTTATTTTGATGACGGTTTGCTATATGCATTTTTATATCGAGCATAACCGCGGACATCATGTGCATGTGGCTACTCCTAAAGATCCTGCCACAAGTAGAAAGAATGAAGGTTTTTATCGTTTCTGGTTTCGCTCGGTTTTAGGGAGTTATCGTAGTGCTTGGAATATTGAAAAGGCAAGCTTGAAAAGGAAGGGAAAGAAGGTTTGGTCATTGGGAAATGAAATGATTTGGTTTACCATACTTCCTGTTTTATTGGCAGCTACTTTAACATTGTTGGCAAGTATTTGGCAAAATAGGTTCGTTTGGGAAGTGCCAGTTTTCTTCTTCAGCCAAGCTGTTTTGGCCTTTAGCCTTTTGGAAATCGTAAATTACATTGAACACTACGGTATTGTAAGAAAGGAGATTTCTCCCGGACGTTATGAAAGAGTTAACCCAATGCACTCTTGGAATTCAAATCATAGACTGAGCAACTTCTTTTTGTTTCAGTTACAACGCCATTCCGACCATCATGCGAATGCAATTAAGCGCTATCAAGTATTAAAGCATTATGATGAGTCGCCACAGTTGCCTTCGGGTTATCCGGCTATGATATTAATGGCAGCATTTCCTCCTTTGTGGTTCAAGCGAATGAACCCAAAACTGAAAGACTGGGAAGAAAAAGTATATTTGAAAGAGGTTGATTAAGACTTTGTGCTTAAATAATACAGCGCCATATCGTAACCCATCAAGCCAAATCCAGTAATCATTCCAGCGCATTCTTTGGTGATAAGGCTTAGGTGCCTGAATTCTTCCCTAGCATGTATGTTAGAAATATGGACTTCGGCTACAGGAGTATTGATTGCGGCTATTGCATCTGAAATAGCCACAGATGTATGTGTGTAACCACCTCCATTGAAAACAATACCATCATAGGAGAAACCAACTTCATGCAGCATATTAATCAATTCACCTTCTACATTGCTTTGGTAGTATTCTAGTTCAAGATTGGTGAATTTTACTTTCAACTTTTCAAAATAAGCCTCGAAGCTTTCGTTACCATAAACGGTTTTTTCTCGGGTGCCCAATAAATTTAAATTTGGGCCATTGATGATGATGATCTTCATTTTGTCGAGGGGTTACTTATCTTTAGCCGTGGCTTGGGAAATATATATTCAGGAATACGAAAACTACTTAAAACTGGAACGATCACTGTCCGAAAATTCGGTTGAAGCTTACGTTCATGATGTGGTGAAGCTAAAACAGTTTCTCGAAATATCCAATCTGGATATTACAGCGCAGCAAGTACTGGCCAATCATCTGCAGGATTTTATAGCGTACATTAACGAATTGGGCATGAGTGCTCATTCGCAAGCACGTATTATTTCTGGGCTCAAGTCTTTTTATAAATTCATGATGTATGAAGGGGAAATAGAGATTGATCCTACCGCTTTATTGGAAGCGCCCAAGTTAGGACGCAAGCTACCCGATACGCTCGATATTCATGAAATAGACAAAATTCTGGCTGCTATTGATCATTCTAAAGCAGAAGGAATGCGTAACCGGGCTATGCTCGAAACGCTTTATAGTTCGGGTTTGCGTGTTACAGAACTTATCAGTCTTAAAATTTCTAATATCCATTTTGAGATTGGGTTTTTAAGAATTTTGGGGAAGGGAAATAAGGAGCGGTTGGTGCCTATTGGGCGCGAAGCACTAAAATACATCAATATGTACCGAGAGGAAGTTCGGGTTCATTTAGATATCAAACCAGGGCACGAATCATTTCTGTTCTTAAATCGTAACGGAAAGCAGCTTACTCGCCAAATGGTTTTTATAGTAATTAAAGACTTAGTGGTCAAAGCTGGGCTTCAGAAAATAGTAAGTCCACATACTTTTCGGCATTCATTTGCTACCCATTTGATTGAAGGCGGGGCTGATTTAAGAGCCGTTCAAGAGATGCTCGGTCACGAATCGATTACGACCACCGAAATTTACACACATTTAGATCGAGATTATTTGAAGCAGATTATCAAAGATTACCATCCAAGAAGTTAAGTTTATAACCAGCCTTTTCTTTTAAAGTAATAAATCATTCCGCCCGCAACCGTTAGTAGTGCACCCCAAAAAATTGGATAGGCATATTTATAAGATAGTTCAGGAAAATACTCGAAGTTCATTCCGTAAATGCCTGCCATAAAAGTGAGCGGAATAAAAACAACAGAGAAAATGGTAAGAACTTTTAAAATGTCATTCAGCTTGTTGTTCATTTGGTTGTTATAATGGTCCATCAAGTCTTTCAACTCGTCCATGTACAACTCCACGTTTTCAGTCAGGTGAGTGGTGTGGTCCAATAAATCTTTTAAGAATGGGGTAGTCTTTTTCTCGATTAAAGGAGTTTGAGATTTGTTGAAACTAATCACACTTTCCTTAATCGGGCGTACAGTTCTGCGTAGCCAATTCACCTCTTTTTTTAGGGTGCTTAGTCTATTAATGAAACTCGGGTCTGGATCTGCCCTTAATTCATCTTCCAGATCATCAATTCTGTCGGCATACATTTCAATAATAATCAGGTAATGATCTACCACCACATCCATTAATGCAAAGGATAGGTAATCGGGTTTACGTGTTCGGATTTTGCCTTTAGCATTTCTCAGCCGATCACGAACTCCCTCAAAAACATCTTTCATGTCTTCTTGAAACGTGACAATAAAATCCTTACCAACAACCATGGCAAACTGCTCATGTTTGATCATGTCGCTTTGGGTCATCACCATTTTACAAATCTGAAAAAAGTAATGATCATATTCTTCCCATTTAGGGCGTTGCCCAAGATTAAGAACATCTTCTAAGGTTAGGTTAAGAATATCGAAATGTTCGCCAATCTCGCGAATGAGTTCTACATTATGTAGCCCCGTAACATTGAGCCAAAGGTGCTTATCTTTTAGGTCAAGCTGCTTCAGTTCATCAATAGATTTTATCGTTTTTTCTTCAAAGAAGTCAGCATTATAAATAATGGCTTGAAGAAGAATTTCTTCATCGCGCTTTTTGCCGGTGTACAGCAAGGATCCAGGCATAAGGTTTGTTTTTTCTTTAGATACCCTTGGTCTTCTAATAATATCCAAAGGAATTAGCCTGAAAAGGTCTATCGGGTTTCTTGATTTAATTTTGCGCATTTTTATAGACTATAGTACGATGAGGGAACGGGATTTCTATGCCCTCTTTATCGAAGCGAGCTTTAATCGACTTATAAATATCGCATTTTAAATCGAATGCTTTTGAAGGGTCTGCAGACCAAACCTGTGCCCTGAGGTTAATGCTTGAGTCGCCAAACTCAACCAAACGAACTAAAACTGCTGGCAGCCCTGACTCTAACTCTTCATTAGTTCTATTGTCAAGAAAATAAGGGTGCTTCATGGCTTCTTCCTGAATAATTCTGATGGCCAAGTCTAGGTTTGAATCATAGCTTATTCCGAACATGATAAAATTCTTAATCTTAGAATCTACAATGTTAAAGTTCTGGATGGTTTCATTTCCAATGACTGAGTTTGGAATAATTAGCCTTCGGTTTTCAAAGTCCCGGATTACCGTGTGTCGTAGGTTAATATCTTCCACTGTTCCGTGGTAAATGTTATTTACTTTAATAATATCATCTACCCTAAAAGGTTTGAAAATCACTAAAAAAATACCGCTAATGATATTGGAAAACGCTGCCTGAGAAGCAAAACCAAGAATAGCCGCAAATACACCCGCACTGGCAAACAAACCTAAACCAATGTCTTCTAATTCGGGAATAGAAAGAAATATAATGATGAGGGCTCCCATGTACACCAAGAAATTCATGGCGTTCTTCAAGAATTTGTACTTGGTGGGGTCCACACGTAAATCCTCACTGGATTTATTAATGAACTTATTCATGATTACCCTAATCATGCGCAATAAAGCATGGGCAATTACAAACACCGTAGCCGCCAATATTAAATTGTTTAAAAGCGGGTGTTCAGTAATGTTGGAGAATAAGTCGTGAAAACTTTTCATTAGGGTTTACTTAAATTTAAAGTAAGTACTGGTAACTTCGATTTGGTGATTAAGTACTCTGTAATGTTTCCCACCAACAAGGTTTTTATGTTCTCTGTATGGTATGAAAAAAGAGCAATCATATCGCTGTTGAAAAATTCGGCAGCATATAAAATGCCTCTATTTATCGATTTCGCATTAAATATTTCTACTGTATGGTTGTCTAACCCATGCTTTTCTAAGAACTCTACTTTTAGTTTGTTGGCTTGCAGAGTCGTTTTAAAATGCGCTTGGGTGTTTACATAAACCAAGGTGAGTTTAGCATTATATGAGTCTGCAAATTTCAATAAATCAGGCATTGCGGCTGTGTAGTCGTCAGTAAGGTTAGTTGGAATTAAAATGTTTCTAACCTCAAATTTTTCAAGTTCACTATTGATGGTCAATACTGGGTTTTTAGCCATCGCAGCTATTTTTTCTGGATGCGTCCTTCTAAATACTTCATCGAACCTTTCATGCTCATAGTTACCCACAACGGTTAAGTCAAAAGCTTCTTCGGCTACTAGTTTTGCTATTTCATTAGGTGTGTTATGCACCTTTAATTTAGAATGAATGGTAATTCCTCGGTCTTCATATTTCTGTATGAGCCGCCTCATTTTTTCTTCATTTATAGCTAAAATGTCGTCAAGAAATTGTTGCCCCGTTGGTATTTTGCTTTTGTACTCTCCCAGTTCATCTAAATAAACCGAAAGCGCAGCCTTTACAATGTGCATTATGTACACTTCGCTATTCAGCTTTTTTGCAATCTGACAGGCAACGTCTAATGCACGGTGTGATTTTTCTGTAAAATCTATTGGGACGAGAATTTTGCTATACATGACTTTTAGATTTGGAGCAACGATTTATCAAATCTTATATAATCTTCCAAAAAATGAAATTGGAAAACAAGCGATACCATCGGATAGTAAAGTTAATGCAGCTAAAATCTTAATTCCTTTTTATCGTTCCCTTTGAAGCCGTACTTTTGACAAAATTTTCAGCTTTGTATAAATCAATCATTCGTCCCTTTCTTTTTGCCAAATCGGCAGAAGATGCTCATTATTTTACTTTTGGGTGGATTAAGCGCTTATTTAAAATCCCCGGAGTCTCTGCTGTTGCCAAATCCCTTTATGATTTTGAAGACAGTCGATTAGAGGTAGAGGCCTTTGGCCTTAAGTTTAAAAACCCTGTTGGGCTTGCAGCTGGTTTCGATAAGGATGCAAAACTTTATGATGAGCTTTCTGCTTTTGGCTTCGGCTTTATCGAAATAGGTACGCTAACGCCTAAAGGGCAAGAAGGAAACCCAAAGCCTAGGCTTTTTAGGTTGCCCAAAGATCAGAGCTTGATTAATCGTATGGGCTTTAATAATCAGGGTGTTGACGCTGCGGTTGAACGATTAAAAAGAAAAAAGACTAATGTGCTGATTGGAGGTAATATTGGAAAGAACAAAATAACACCTAATGAAGCTGCCGTAAATGACTATGTGTTGAGCTTCGAAGCGCTATTTCCACACGTAGATTATTTTGTGGTCAATGTAAGTTCTCCAAACACGCCAAACTTAAGAGAGCTGCAAGAAAAGGAACCGCTCAAGCTGTTGCTTATGGCTTTGCAGGCGGCTAATAGGTTAAAACAAATTAGCAAACCTATATTGTTGAAAATTGCTCCAGACCTTACGTTAGATCAACTCAATGACATTGTTGAGATTGTTGAAGAAACGAAAATTGATGGAGTAATTGCTACCAACACAACAATTTCAAGAGAAGGCTTAGCAACAGAAAAGAGCGAAATTGAAAAAATAGGTGCAGGTGGTTTAAGCGGAAAATCAGTGAGAGATCGTTCTACTGAAGTGATCCGTTATCTTCATCAAAAATCTGGAGGCTCGTTTCCGATTATCGGAGTAGGAGGGATTAATACTGGAGAAGATGCCATTGAAAAATTAAAAGCAGGAGCAACTTTGGTACAGGTATACACCGGATTTATTTATGAAGGTCCGGCAATGATTAAAAAAATCAACAAAGCCATCCTGAAATGGAAGTTTGGCAAGTGATCTTAAGATGTTTTAGTCAATCCGTCTAAAGGATTCATAAAATTCATTTATTTTCGTAATTAAAGGGAAGCACTTTTTCATGGCCAAAAACACCTACAAGTCCAATACATTTAAAAACACCAAACAAGATAAGAAGCAGTCCAAAGGATTTAGCCTAAAGGGAAAACTCCGCTTGGGCTTTATAAAGGACCGAAGGGTTCAGCTTACCTTGGGCTTGTTTTTGTTGCTTACCTCCATTTTTATTTTTGTGGCTTGCGTAAGCTACCTTTTTACAGGCAAGGCCGATCAAAGTGTAGTGGAGTCGGTTGGCGAAACAGGATTGATAGCTTCTGGCAGAGAAGCAGCCAACTGGATGAAGCTTTGGGGGGCTTACGCATCGCATTACCTTATTTTTAAATGGTTTGGTATAGCAGCCTTCCTTATTCCTCCATTTTTATTTGTTGGAGGCTATAAAATCGTTTTTGGAAAAGCACTTGTTAATATTCAGCGCGCCTTCATTTTTGTCGTTTTCTTCCTTTTGTGGATCAGCCTTTTGATGGGTTCTATGATCAAAGGTGGTTCTGGGGTGTCTGAGTGGAGTTTCTATAGTGGTGGTTTAGGGTATGAACTTGCGGTTATTTTCGATAACCTAATGGGTTTTGGAACAATTTTATTGCTCGTATTTACTTTTTTGGTGTTTGTAATTTTCTTCTTCGACATCAAACAGATTTTCTCTACCAAAAACACTTTGACTAATTTGGATAATTCTGAAGAAGCTGAAAAAGAAACAATCATTACAGAAACTAGAGAAACCGTGAAAGCGGAAGATTTAGATGATGAGTTAGGCGAAGACGAGTTAGAGCTGTCAAGTGAGGAAGAGCTAGAGAGTTGGGTGCTTGAAATGAAAGAAGATAAAAAAGCCCCTACTACGGATAATTCAATAGAGCTCGAATTGTCAGATGAAGGTGTAATGGAGGAAGAAGAGGAAGCCGAAGAGTTAATCGTTGAAAAACCTTTTGTCGAAAATCGCCCGATTCCTCAAACAGAAAAGAAAGACGAGCCTTCCTTTGAAGTAGAAATAAAAGAGTCGTCAGAAGCATTGGTTGAAAAGGTAGGAAACTATGATCCGACTTTAGATTTGGCCAAATATCAATACCCAAGTATTGAGCTTTTGAAAGAATATGGCCCTGCCAAAATTCAAGTAACAAAAGAAGAGTTACAGGCCAATAAGGATAGGATTGTTGAAACACTAACCAATTTCAAAATTGGAATTTCCAGTATTAAGGCTACGATTGGGCCAACGGTTACGCTATATGAAATCATTCCTGAAGCAGGGGTTAAGATTTCAAAAATTAAAAATCTAGAAGACGATATTGCCTTAAGTTTGGCTGCTTTGGGTATTCGTATTATTGCGCCAATTCCGGGAAAGGGAACTATTGGTATTGAGGTGCCGAATAAGAACAAAGAAATGGTCTCTATGCGTTCTGTAGTGGCCACGGATAAGTTCATGAACAGTGATAAGGCACTTCCGGTGGTATTAGGGAAAACCATTTCAAATGAGGTTTTTGTAACCGATTTAGCCAAAATGCCTCACTTGCTTATGGCAGGAGCAACTGGCCAAGGTAAGTCTGTGGGATTGAACGCTATTCTCACCAGCTTACTTTATAAGAAACATCCTTCGCAACTAAAGTTTGTATTGGTAGATCCTAAAAAGGTGGAACTAACCATTTACAATAAAATTGAAAGACACTTTTTAGCCATGTTGCCAGATGGCGAAGAAGCCATTATTACCGATACCAAGAAGGTTATCAATACACTGAATTCACTATGTATTGAAATGGATCAGCGCTATGATTTATTAAAAGATGCTGCTTGCCGTAATATCAAAGAGTACAATCAGAAGTTTGTAGATCGAAGATTGAATCCGGAAAAAGGGCATCGTTATTTGCCATATATTGTGCTTGTTATTGATGAGTTGGCAGATTTGATGATGACAGCTGGTAAAGAGGTAGAAACCCCAATCGCACGTTTAGCGCAGTTGGCTAGGGCTATTGGAATTCACTTGGTAGTAGCAACGCAACGTCCATCGGTAAACGTAATTACAGGTATAATTAAGGCCAACTTCCCGGCAAGGCTTTCATTTAGAGTGACTTCAAAAATAGATTCACGAACCATTCTCGATACTGGTGGAGCAGACCAACTAATTGGACAAGGGGATATGCTCCTTTCTATGGGCTCTGAAATTACTAGAATTCAGTGTGCATTTGTAGATACGCCAGAAGTAGACGACATTTGTGACTTCATTGGAGGTCAACAAGGTTACTCTTCTGCTTATATGCTTCCAGAATTTACGGGAGATGATGCAGATAGCAGTACAAGTACGGTAGATTTATCAGACCGAGACACGATGTTTAATGAAGCGGCTCGACTAATTGTTTCACATCAGCAGGGAAGTACCTCTCTGATTCAGCGTAAATTGAAGTTGGGTTATAACAGGGCTGGAAGGATTATTGACCAATTGGAAGCAGCTGGAATTGTGGGGCCTTTTGAAGGCAGTAAAGCGAGAGAAGTTTTAATTTCAGATGAATATAGTTTGGAACAGTTATTGAACAGCTTGGACGATAACTAATTCTTTAGAATAAGATACAATGAGAAGAATACTAGGATTTTTGATGGTGATGATGGTCAGCAGTATGCTGAATGTGGCGCAAGCGCAAGATCCAAAAGCCGTGTTAGACAAAATGAGTGCAACCTATAAGGCCATGCCCGGTTTTGAAATAGAGTTTGTTCAAAAAGTAATGAGTGAGGCTGAAGTTTTAGATAGATTTTCTGGAAGCGCGGCAGTTTCAAAAGAGAAGTTTATGATCAAATTCAGAGATCAACACATTTACTGTAACGGACCAGTGCTTTGGACATATTTGGTAGAGGCACAAGAACTGACCATTACCAATTTTGAACCAGAAGAAACGTTCATCAACCCAACCAATATTTATGATATTTATAAAAAGGGTTTTACGTATACCTACAAACGCTCCGAGAATTTAGGAGGTGCTTTGATTGATGTAATTGAGTTGGTTTCTACAGATGAAGACAGTGATTTCACAAATATCATCATGTACATCGACAAAAAGACCAGCTACCTTAAAGCATGGGATTTGATTGATTATGATGGCATCAAGACCTCTTTTGAAGTAGCTAACTTTAAGCCAAATCAAACTTATGCTGCCGGATTTTTCGAATTCGATTCAAAGAAAAACCCGGTGCAACACACCGAAGACTATAGGAACTAAATGACCAGAGCAGAGCTTTTTGGCCAAATTCAGAAAAAGAACTCCTTTTTATGTGTTGGTTTAGATACCGACCTGAATAAAATACCCAAGCATTTACTAAATACCGAAGACCCGATCTTCGAGTTTAACAAAAGAATTATAGATGCTACGGCTCAATATGCAGTGGCCTATAAGCCTAATATTGCTTTTTACGAGGCATATGGCGTTAAGGGCTGGCAAAGTTTAGAGAAAACAATCGCATACATTCCTAAAGATATCTTCATTTTGGCCGATGCCAAACGTGGTGATATTGGCAATACCTCAAAAATGTATGCCAAGGCTTTCTTGGAAAACATGAATTGTGATGCTATTACGGTAGCTCCTTACATGGGAGAAGATTCGGTAAAGCCTTTCCTTGAATTCGACAATAAATGGGTGATTCTATTGGCACTCACTTCGAATGCTGGTGGAAAAGACTTTCAGAATTTAGAACTTACCCAAGGTGGAGAACTTTACGAAGAAGTACTGAGGAAAAGCCAAGAATGGGGAACTACCGATCAGTTGATGTATGTGGTAGGAGCTACTAGAGCTGAAGCTTTAACAAACATTCGCAAAATTGTTCCTGATCACTTTTTGCTCGTTCCAGGAGTAGGTGCACAGGGCGGAAGCTTGAAAGATGTAGCCCAATATGGGATGAATAACCAGTGTGGCCTTTTAGTAAATTCTAGCCGAGGAATAATTTATGCTTCTCAAGAGGAAGATTTTGCCGAGGTGGCTGAAGAGAAGGCCCGCGAGTTACAGCTAGAAATGCAACAGTATTTATCTGAATTTTTGTAATTTAAGAAGCTAAAAGGCTTTTTAATGTTACCAGAATCCTTTCTACATTTCGTTTGGCGATATCAATACTTTAATACTTCCACTCTTGAGTTGGTTTCTGGAGAGAGGCTGAACATTACAAAGACTGGAAATCTCAACCATTTGGCGGGTCCTGATTTCAAAGAGGCTCAGGTTGATATTGAAGGCATGCAATGGTATGGCTCAGTCGAAATACATGTAAAAGCTTCTGATTGGTATACCCATAAACATCAAGATGACCCCAACTATGACAATGTGATTCTCCATGTAGTTTGGGAAAATGACAAACAGGTACTAAACAGTGAAGGTAACCCAATCCCTACTTTAGAATTGAAAGGCTTAGTAAAGCCAATGGTGTTAGAGCGCTATCAAAGTTTAATAGATAATGAGGATCCAATTCCATGTGCTAGACATCTAAATAATACGAAATCCATCACCAGACTTTCAATGCTGGAAAGGGCTTTGGTAGAAAGGGTAGAAGAGAAGTCGAATGGTTTTGATTCTATTTTGGAAGCAAATGCGCATAACTGGGAAGAGTCGGCTTATCAATGGCTGGCCAAGGGCTTTGGCTTTAAAACTAACGCAAACAATATGTTGCGTTTGGCGCAAAGCGTTCCGTTAAAAGTACTTACAAAACATTCTAACCAACTTTTTCAGATTGAGGCCCTGCTTTTTGGTCAAGCAGGTTTTTTAGATGTTGATGTGTCAGACGAATATGCTTACCAACTTCAAAAAGAGTATCGATTTCTAAAAGCCAAATACGAGTTGAAACAAAAAATAGGCTACAATGAATGGCATTTCTCTAAAGTAAGGCCACCGAATTATCCTACAATAAGAATTGCTCAATTAGCAGCCTTGGTAATTACCTATCCACATATTTTTTCATTCTTTTCAGAAATTGAAAATAGAAAGGAAGCCCTAGACAAATTAGATGTTCTTCAGTCAGATTACTGGTGTACGCATTATGCTATAGATAAGAAGTTGAGCAAGCGTTTGGGTGGGCTGACAAAGAAATCGAAGGAGAATATAATTGTAAATACAGCTATTCCTTTTTTAGCAGCTTTGGCTAAATATAAAGATGATAGCGCTTATTTAGATAGGGCTTTAAACTTACTTTCCTCTATGAAAGCAGAAAGTAACCACATTACTGAATTATGGAAGAGTTTAGGCTGGAATGTGTCTTCTGCTTTTGATAGTCAAGGCTTGATTCAATTACATAACGCTTATTGCCTACCAAAGAAGTGTATAGAATGTAATATTGGAATATCATTAGTGCGGAACCCTGTTACGGATCATGCTTAGAATTTCATTCAAAAAAAGCTAAATTGCCGCCCGAAAAAAGGGATAATTATGGATAATCCAGTAATCATATTTGGTGCGAATGAAATGGGTAAAGCTACCCTCGAAATATTTGAGAGTAACGGAGTTGTAGTATATGGTTTCTTGGATGACGATGTGTCGAAACATGGCCAAGAGATGAGCGGAGTTTCTGTTTTAGGAAAAACCGATGATGATGGCTTTCTAAAGCTGATTGGTAAAAAATGCGAAGGCTTTATAGCAGTAGACGACCGTGACCTTAGAAAGGGTTTGGTAAAACTGATGGTAGAGCGCAGAAAGAAAATGCCTGTAAACGCCATTCATCGCAATGCAGAAATTGCTACTTCGGCACACATCGGTCACGGAAATTTTGTAAACAACGGAGTGGTTATTGGTTCGAATGCTAAAATTGGCAATCACTGTCTATTGAACACCAATTCAACCATTGATTTTAGTGCGAAATTGGGCGATTTAGTTCAAGTGGGTGCAGGTAGCGTAATTGGTAACGAGGCCGAAATTGAAGACAATGTGTTCATTGGCTCTGGCGTTACGATTGTTTCGGGAGTTAAGGTAGGTAAAGGAGCACGAATTGGTGCAGGCTCTGTGGTAATAGCCGAAGTAAAAGCTAATACTACTGTATTTGGTAACCCAGCCAAGGAAGTTTAGTGAGCTACGATTTTAGAGGTTTGATTTACTAGTTAACCCAGTGAAGCCTAAAACCCAACATTTATAAATAAAACAATTAATTCACCCTACTTGAAATAGGGCACGAGCTATGGAAAAACAATATTCAATTTTACTGTATTACTGCTATGCCGACATCCAGGATTACGAGGCATACAGAGAAGAGCATCACTTATTTTGTGTTGAAAACAATTTGCGTGGCAGAATAATTATTTCACCCGAAGGCCTTAATGGTACCGTTTCTGGTCTGAAAGAAGATTGTGAAAAGTACATGGCTTATGTGCATTCAGATACCCGCTTTGCAGACACCGAATTTAAAGTGGAAGCCCACGATAAAATGGCTTTTGCCAAGCTCCATGTTAGAGTGAAGCCTGAAATTGTACATTCTAGTCTAAGGCACATCAACCCTCGGCAAAAAACTGGTACTTATGTAGAACCCAACGAGTTCAAAGAAATTCTTAAAAACCAGCCAGAAGACACGGTAATTCTCGATGTGCGTAGCGACTATGAACATAGTGTAGGTAGATTTAAGAATGCACTTACCTTAGATATTGAAAATTTTAGAGACTTCCCTGAAAAGGTAAAGGAGATTGAAGGGTTGAAAAACAAGAAGGTAATCACTTACTGCACAGGAGGTATTAAGTGCGAAAAGGCTAGCGCGTATTTATTAGAACAAGGTTTTGAGAATGTATACCAACTTCATGGTGGTATTATTAAGTATGGAATTGAAGCAGGGGGCGAAGATTTTGAAGGGAAATGTTACGTGTTCGATAATCGAATTACGGCTGATGTAAACTCGGTTAATCCTTCCGTTATTTCAAAATGCTATGTCACAGGTGTCCTTACAGATAGAATGGTAAACTGTGCTAACCCAACTTGCAATGCGCACATTCCTATGTTAGAAGAAGCTGGTTGGTTAATGGATGGATGCTGCTCAGAAGAGTGTCGTCAGAGCCCTGAAAGAAGACCATATGATGGAACAGGCTACTATCAGAAGAACACTAATCATTATAACCCATTGAAAGGGGTGAAAAGAGAGCCTGCTAAAATCGACTGATGTGAAGAAAAGGACTATTCCAGAATCAGAACTTATTTTAACAGGTGAAGGCGCAATTTATCATTTGGGCCTGCATCCAGAAATGGTAGCCGATACCGTCATCGTTGTAGGCGACCCTGCACGAGTAGCTAAAATCAGTAAGTTTTTTGATAGAATAGACTTTCAAATCACCAACAGAGAACTTGTAACGCATACAGGAGAATTAAACGGAAAGCGTATTTCTGTAATCAGTTCAGGAATGGGGACAGATAATGTTGAAATTCTTATGACTGAACTCGATGCGTTAGTCAATGTAGATTTGAAGAAACGTCAGGTTAAGGATAAGTTAAAGCGCCTTAAGATTATCAGAATAGGAACTTCAGGTTGTATGCAGCCAGATATTCCTTTGGACTCATTTTTAGTATCAAAGGCTGCCTTAGGCATGGATTCTTTGATGTCCTTTTATCCTTGGGTGGAATCGGAAGAAGGGCAGGTAATCGGAAACAAAGTGCAAAGGACATTGGATTTATCCATTCGGCCATATCTTTCAGAAGCTTCTACCTTATTGTTAAAAGAGTTCCAAGGGCCTCAAATGTATAGTGGAGTAACGGTAACCGCTCCTGGGTTCTATGCGCCTCAAGGTAGGGAAATAAGGCTTAGGCCATTCCTTCCAGATTATTTGGATAGACTTTCTAAAATCAATACCTCTTTTGGGCAAATCACCAATTTTGAAATGGAAACAGCTGGCTATTATGCCATGGCCAAAATGTTGGGCCATGAAATGATTAGCTTCAATGCTTTAATCGCTAACAGGCCTAATCATCAGTTTTCACCTAATGCGGAAAAAACGGTCAACGGCTTGATTGAGTGGGTGATTGAGAGGCTTTAGAAAAACTACTTTTTTGGCTTTAGTTTACCCTGAAGTAAAAGGTTGAACTCTTCACATGTCAAAACCCCGTTAGTAGAATAGGGACACTTTTTGTAAAGGTTATCACCCAGCCTATCCTTTGTTGTAATGATGTCGTCCCCTTTGCAGACAGGACAAATAATACTTTCATGCCCTGAACAACTGATAGTGTTTAAGTAGAAAAATTTGGTATTCGTCTCTACGGTTTCTCCTGTACTTCTATTGGCTCTAAACTCCTTTTCCGACTTATCTAACAAAGCAATTGCCTCATCTGAATATTGGCCAGAAGAGCCTTTCAGTTCTAGGTATTTACTGAGCCAATCTATACTCTGGCTATAATATTTTAGGTAGAAAGAGTTTTTGCCAAAATAGTAGCAGAAATCAGCAGAAAGCACGGTGATTTGATCTAACGCTACCATAAAGTATTTATCCGCTTCCAAATACTTCTCTTGGTTCATATAAGTAACGGCCGTATCGATATACCTTCTAGGATCTTGAAATAGGTGGCTTTCTTTTTCTTGCCCAACTACGTTTTGTATTAGAATAAAAAGAAAGACTGTAGAAATGAAGAGTTGCCTCATAATGAATGTTTAAACGCCTAAATTAATAAAGTTTAGACACTAAAAAGCCTCGGAATTACCGAGGCCATATGTTTTAACAGTTTTTGTGAACTGTTAGAATTCAAAAATGAATTCTACTTCGTGCTTTTCTTCAACTTTGGTAAAGCAAATTTTTTGCTGGCCAATGTCGCGATGCCAATTCCTGTGGCAACAAGTGCGGCTGTGAATAATAATGTTTTTGTTCTCATTTTCCTTCGTTTGGGGTACTTGTACTCCTAAGACAACCTTTGTGCCAATAATGTTCCTACGCTAAGAATATTATTTTTTTGCCTTTCGTTTACATACTGTTAACAATCTTCAACGCCCAGTCCCTTACTTGAAAGCGACTTATTTTTTATTTGATCACTTTTTTGTGCATAATTCGGAGTACAATAAAAAATAGTTTTCCATTGATCAAGTATCGCTTTTTATCACAGTTAAATGATGTCTATATTTCAATAATCAACCTGTTGACTTATGAAAATTAGAAATTACTTATTTGCGCTGTTGAGTTTTGGCTTCTTTTTGAATCCATTGGCGGCTCAACAAACCGCTCCTCCTCAAACCGATGCTCGATTCTATGATATTATCGAATCTGCTTCGCCAGAAAGAATTGAAGCAGACATCCGTAAGCTGATCAGCTTTGGAACCCGAAATACGTTTTCAGACACTGTTTCTCAAACCCGTGGAATCGGAGCGGCCAGAAGATGGATATTCTCTGAATTTCAGAAAATATCAAAAGAATGTGGAGGCTGTTTGGAAGTTTTCTATCAGAAAGATTTTGTGGAAAAAACGGAAGGAAGTCGTGTTCCTCATTCTGCTTGGGTAGTGAATGTAGTGGCCGTTTTAAGAGGTACTGATTATCCAAATAGTTATGCACTGATGTCGGGTGATATTGATTCTCGTGCATCTAATACCATGAATTTTGAAATTGATGCGCCTGGTGCCAACGATAATGCATCGGGTATGGCTGGAACAATAGAGGCTGCACGTATACTTTCTAAATATAAATTTAAGCACAGTATCGCCTTTGTTGGTCTTTCTGGAGAAGAACAAGGCTTGTTTGGTGGTGCTGGTTTAGCAAAATATGCGCAAGAGAATAACTGGGAAATTGTTGGGGTACTGAACAACGACATGATTGGGAATATTGAAGGAGTTGATGGCGTAATCAGTAATCGTGATTTCAGGATTTTTTCTGAACCAACACCAGCCAATGAAAGCGAAGGTTTGAGACGCGCCAGAAGAACCGTTGGGGGAGAAGTAGATGGTAATTCTAGACAATTAGCCAGATATATTTATAAGCAAGTACAAACCTATATGCCTGAAATGAATCCTATGATGATTTACAGGTTAGATAGATTTGGTCGTGGAGGACATCACCGTCCGTTCAACGATTTGGGATTTGCTGGGGTGCGTATTATGGAAGCTCATGAAAACTATGTGCGTCAACATCAAGATATAAGAACTGAAAATGGAATTAAGTATGGTGATGTGATTGAAGGCGTAAACTTTGAGTACGCAGCAAAACTGACAGCCGTAAATGCGATTTCGTTGGCTGGCTTGGCTTGGGGGCCTAAACTGCCTGAGGATGTAAGAATTGGTGGCGCTGTTCAGCCTTCTACTACTTTGCAATGGAAAGAATCTATCGATCCGAATATAATTGGATATAAGCTTTATTGGAGATTAACCACTTCACCAACTTGGGATAATTCTAGATTCGTTTCTGGGGTGAATGAATTCACTTTGGAAGGTATCGTGATTGACAATTATTACTTTGGAGTGGCTGCCGTAGCGAAGAACGGAAGCGAATCGCCAGTGGTATTTCCTTACCAGCAGATAAGAAGGAGGTAGAAGAAGTAATTACTTAAATGAATACAGATAGAAAAGCGGCATTGTGCCGCTTTTCTTATGATTCAGTAATTGTGAAACTCGCAGTTAAGCCCACACTGAAGTTTCTGGGAAGTGATTGAACACCAAAAATAGCTCGACTATGGGTGCCTTTTTCTTCTAAAATTTTGACAAACAGATCAGATGCCCCATTCGCAACTTTGGGTGATTCATCCCAGTTCTTACTTGCTTGAAAGTAAATGTCAATATGGTTTAAACCCACTAGTCTGTTGAAGCCTACTTTGCTATTGATTTGAGCCAAGACATTCAGGGTGCATAATTCCATAGCATGGTAACCATCTTCCGTGCGGAGTTCGTCTCCTAACCGCCCTTGATATAGATACTCTTCATTTAGAATTGGAAACTGTATGGCCACATAGGCAATATTTGCTCGGATATTAACCGATACATAGTTGCCGCCAGGAGTAGAAACCTCTGGAAGCCTAAGCTTGAGTTTTTGTAAGTTTTCTAGTGGGTTCATCCGAGTTGGAAATTCTGATTGATTATCTCAAATTAAGAATACCGATCCATATCCTTCATAAAGCGTCTTCTGTCTTTACGTTGATTTCTGTTTATAATAAAGAATAGGAGTGGACCTATTAAAAAAGCTGTGAATAAAGGAAGTTGAAATACCCTGGATTGGTTGCTTTTACGGGCTGATCGCTGTTTTAAAAATTGAAGAAAACTAATGGTGTAAACCACCATAATCAGAACGCAAATAAGAATCCATGCCGTAGTGCTCATATTCAAAAATACAAACTTATTGTATTTGCGACTACACCAAAACTGTCGGATTTACATACTCTAAAGAATAGACCTTATGGCTTCCTTTCTTGCCTTTTACTTCAATTTCATATTCCCCGTTTACTACGCAGCAGGTCTCAAATTTTTTAAATAGCGCTTCGGAAATGAGGAAATCTGTATTGAGCGTTTTGTTCGCTTGTTCAATTCTTGACGCAAAATTTACAGTGTCGCCAATGGCCGCTTCTTTTTGCATGCCTTCTATGCCAATCGTGCCCCAAATTACTTTGCCCGTATGTGCACCTAAACGAATTTTAAAAGAAGAGTTCACCAAGTCATGAACTTCAGTATCAAATTTTTTTATGGCTTTTTGAAGTTCAAAACCCGCATTGATTGCATTTTTTGCATGGCCGGGTTGATGATCTAAACCGAAAATGGCCAAGAAACCATCGCCATAGTAGTCTAATATTCTGCCGTTATTTTTTTTAATAATATTGCCGGCAATGTAGAAATAGCGGTTGAGCACATGAACTACATCATAGGCGGGTGTACGTTCGCTAAATGCGGTGTAATCAGCAATATCTACAAAGAGTACCGAGGCATCAATTACTTCGCCCAAGCTTCGAGGTGCAATAGGATTGCCTGAACTTAAAATGATGTTTTCATCAATTTTGTCTAGAACTAGTCTTCTTGCTTCTACCGGTCCGCATACAGTAGTTTGGCATGCTAATCGGATTTCCGGGCCTAATTTGAGTGAATCCGCTAGTTGCTTCTCTTTCTCATTTCTAGGGCTTACATTTTCCAAACCTTTGTCGATATAAACCCTGCAGGTAGAGCATTTGGCATTGCCACCGCAGGCATGAGCATGGTTAATGCCTTTCTTAAGTGAAGCTTCTAGAATTGTTTCACCATGTTCACAATCAACCGTTAGATTATCAGAATTAAGAATTAGTTCAGCCATAAATAAGATTACATGTATTCGGAAAGCTCAAGCCAGCGCATTTCCTTCTCTTCTAAATCGTTATTTATTCTTTCTAGTTCCGTTGCCCAAGCAGTTAATTCTTCATGATTAGTAGAACCGTCTATTATTTTCTCATTCAGAACCGCTTTTTGCGCTTCTAATTGAGCCATTTCTTTTTCTAACGTATCGAATTCTAGCTTTTCCTTATACGATATTTTTCGCTGTTCTTTTTTAGGAGCTGGTGCTGCGGGCTTCTCAACAACTTTTGGCTTTGGAGCTTCTTTGGCTGCCACTTCTTCTAAACGCCAATCGGTGTAATTTCCGTTATAATCTCTGATGTCGCCTTGGCCATCAAAAACGAAAAGGTGATCGACTAATTTATCAACAAAATACCTGTCGTGAGATACAAGCACTAAGCAACCTTCAAAATTTTCAAGGAAGTTTTCTAGCGTGTTTAGTGTAATCAAATCAAGATCATTGGTAGGTTCATCCAGAATCAAGAAATTCGGACTTTTGATTAAGATTTTAAGCAATTGAAGCCTACGCTTTTCTCCGCCACTCAATTTGCCAATGGGTTTGTATTGCACTTCTGGCGGAAAGAGAAAACGAGTCAGGAACTGAGAAACAGGAATACTTTGTCCTTTTCCATATTCCACAAACTCGGCAATTTCTTTAGCGAATTCAATGACGGTTTGAGCATCGTTAAACCTTAATTCTTGCTGACGGTAGTAGCCAATTTTAGTGGTTTGGCCTAAATCAATTGATCCTTCATTGGCTTCTAAATCGCCTACAAGTAAACGAAGGAAAGTTGTTTTTCCACTTCCATTTGCTCCAACAATTCCTACACGGTCCTTTCTTGGAAAAACGTATGAGAAATTGTTGATCAGCTTTTTGTCGCCAAAACCGTGGCTAATTTCTTCAATTTCTAATACCTTTTTACCCTGACGTGACGCTGTGGCACCTAGTTCCATTCCAGTAGCTTTAGCTCCAGAGAAGGCTTTTGATTTGGTTTCTTCAAAGGCATCAACTCTGTATTTGGCTTTTGTGCCTCGGGCCTTGGGTTGCCTTCTAATCCAGTCCAGCTCTTTTCTGTAAAGGTTCTGCGCTTTTTCTATAGAGGATGCTTCAGATTCATGTCGTTCCGCTTTCTTTTCTAAGAAATGACCATAATCGCCTTTATACCGGTATAACTTCCCGTGGTCTAATTCTACAATTTCGTTGGTTACTTTTTCTAAGAAATACCTATCGTGAGTTACTAGAATCAAAGCCATATTGGCTTGGCTCAAATACCCCTCTAACCATTCAATACTGTCAATGTCCAAGTGGTTGGTAGGCTCATCCAAAATCAATAAGTCAGGTCTTTGAATAAGCACTTGCGCCATGGCCACTCTTTTCTGCTGACCACCCGATAGCTTGCTCACATCGGCTTCCAAATCCTTCAAACCTAGTTTACCTAAAACCTGCTTTATCTGGCTTTCTTGGTCCCAAGCATTCAAGGCATCAATTCGCTCGATAACAGTTTGCATTTCTTTGTCATCGTAGTCGCCACGTTCGGCTTGCAGCATTACTTTCTGATAACGACTTAAAAGCCTAAGGGCTTCGTCATCGCTATCGAATACAGCATCAAGTACGGTTTGGTTGGTTTCAAACTTTGGATTTTGTACCAATGAGCGCACCACAATGTCGTTTCGGAATACCACGTCTCCGGCATCTTGTTTTTCAACACCAGTAATGATTTTAAGCAGGGTAGATTTTCCTGAGCCGTTAACGCCCACGAGGGCAATCTTTTGGCCTTGGTCGATACCAATGGAAATGGCATCGAGTATTTTTCTGTCACCAAATGTCTTGGTGATATTTTCTAACGAAAGGTAGTTCATTCTTGAATGGAATTCTTAGTGGGCAAAAGTAACTAAAGAAATGGGTAACAGACTGATTTTGCAAAATGAAGGGATAATAATTTCATAGAAGTTAATGGGTAGGTAGTTATTGAATACAGGTTAAGAACCAGCCTACAAAAAAAGGCTACCGTTTCGGGTAGCCTTTCAATTTTATAAACTATTGAATCTTAGTTCAAGTCAGTCACTACTTCAGTAATTTCTACTGCTGGTTCTTCAATAATAATTTCTTTTACTTCAGCTTTAGTGTCGTCAGCAGACTCTGAATGACCAGCACCCAATAGAGGGGCAATCACCAAACCAACCAAACAAGTAAGCTTAATCAAAATGTTCATTGATGGTCCAGAAGTATCTTTGAATGGATCACCCACAGTATCTCCAGTTACAGCAGCTTTGTGAGCGTCAGAACCTTTGTAAGTCATTTCTCCATCAATCATAACACCAGCTTCGAAAGATTTCTTGGCGTTGTCCCAAGCACCACCAGCGTTGTTTTGGAAGATCGCCCAAAGTACACCTGATACTGCAACACCTGCCATATAAGCTCCTAGTGCTTCTGGCCCCATAATGAACCCTACAAGAATAGGGAAGATGATGGTGATCGCTCCTGGCAACATCATTTCTTTAATGGCTGCTTTGGTAGAAATTTCAACACACTTACCATACTCAGGAGTGGCAGTGCCTTCCATAATACCTGGAATTTCTTTGAACTGTCTTCTTACTTCTTTTACCATTTCCATGGCTGCTTTACCTACGGATTCCATAGCCAAAGCAGAGAAAATTACAGGAATCATACCTCCAATGAATAAGGCAGCGAGTACATCGGCTTTGAAAATATTGATACCATCAATACCAGTGAAAGTAACGTAGGCGGCAAAAAGTGCAAGAGCTGTTAATGCTGCAGAAGCAATGGCAAATCCTTTTCCGATAGCCGCAGTTGTGTTTCCTACTGAATCTAAAATATCTGTTTTTTCACGTACTTCAGAAGGAAGTTCACTCATTTCGGCAATACCACCTGCGTTATCCGCAATAGGACCGAAAGCGTCAATGGCCAATTGCATTGCAGTAGTTGCCATCATAGCAGAAGCAGCAATACCTACACCGTAGAAACCAGCCAATTCGTAAGCACCCCAAATGGCACCCGCAAAAAGAATAATTGGTCCGAAGGTAGACTTCATACCTACAGATAAACCTGCAATAATGTTTGTAGCAGCACCAGTAGATGAGTTTTGAATAATGCTCATTACAGGTTTTTTACCAATGGCAGTGTAGAATTCAGTTAGGTAAGAAATTAAACCACCAACTACTAAACCTACCAATACGGCTCCGAATACACGGATAGAGGTAATTTCTAAAATACCTTCGCCAAAGAACTTCATTTGCATAGTTTCAGGCAAAAGAAGGTCGATAAGGAAATAACAACCGATAGCAGTTAATATGATTGAAATCCAGTTACCACGGTTCAAAGCCGCCTGAACTTCGGCTTCTTTAGCGTTGTTATTTGTGATTTTAATAAACATAGTACCGATCAACGAGAAGATGATTCCGGCACCTGCAATTACTAAAGGAAGCAAGATTGGGCCAATACCGCCAAAAGCGTCTTCAACAGATCCGCCCATGTCTCTAATGATATAGTTACCCAATACCATAGAGGCCAATACGGTCGCTACATAAGAACCGAAAAGGTCGGCACCCATACCTGCAACGTCACCTACGTTATCACCTACGTTGTCGGCAATAGTTGCAGGGTTTCTTGGATCATCTTCAGGAATACCCGCTTCAACTTTACCTACAAGGTCAGCGCCAACATCGGCTGCCTTTGTATAAATACCACCGCCTACACGGGCAAAAAGTGCAATTGACTCAGCTCCTAAAGAGAAACCAGCAAGAGCTTCTAATACGATTGTCATTTGATAAACTCCACCATTTGCCATGTCGCTATCCATAAAGAAAGCAAACAATAGAATGAAGAGCATACTTAGTCCGAAGACGGCTAAACCAGCCACACCTAATCCCATTACAGTTCCGCCAGTAAAGGCTACTTTAAGGGCCTGCCCTAAACTAGTTCTTGCGGCTTGGGTAGTTCTTACGTTGGCTGCAGTTGCAATGCGCATACCAATGTTACCTGCCCAAGCAGAGAAAAATGCGCCAATAATAAACGCGAAGATGATAAAGTAGTGAGTGGTTTCAACCAAGGTAGAAATAACACCTAAAAGTATACCAGCAATCACTACGAAAATGGCGAGTACTCTATATTCTGCCTTGAGGAAAGCTAGCGCTCCTTCGCGGATGTATTTGGCAAGGTTTTGCATTTTTTGATCCCCTGCATCTTGCTTGTTTACCCAGTTCGATTTAACGATCATTACTAACAAGCCAACTAGCCCGAGAAGTGGGACTAAATAAATCAGATTTGACATTTTTATTTATCAGTTTTATAAAAGACGTGCAAAGATAGTAGATGCCTTTACAAAAAGAAAAACTATGTGAATTAAAGAATAGCGATCATAACATGGCTTTAAAGCCTTCAATAAGCAATTTAAAGATGCCATTCGGGATAAAGCTCAAAATGAAACTGGTAATTTGGAGGCCAGCAATTTAAAAAAGTGGCAGATGATGTTTTTAATCAAGTCTTTTTGGAGGAATATCTGGTTTAGCGTATGATAACCTATTGATGCCATTGGTGTCATGGTAGCTGTCCAAACCTGTCATGGCCAACGTGTTGGCGGCTTCAATATTTAAAAAACCATCAGAAGTAATAAGTTCCTCTTCTATAATTAACTCTTTAATTTCTCCGATTACCAAAATGGTCTTGTTGGCTGTTATTAAGTGTTGTTCTTTAAACTCTAAGCCTATTTTTATTTTGCTTTCGGCTACAAATGGTGCAAAATGATTACTTGAATAATATTCTGTTAGCCCTGTGGCCTCAAACTCACTTTTTTCCCAACGGGCGCTTGTCCAGTGCGCTTGTTCCATCATTGCCTTGT
Source organism: Roseivirga seohaensis subsp. aquiponti (assembly GCF_001267955.1). Classification (NCBI taxonomy): domain Bacteria; kingdom Pseudomonadati; phylum Bacteroidota; class Cytophagia; order Cytophagales; family Roseivirgaceae; genus Roseivirga; species Roseivirga seohaensis. The sequence continues at coordinate 51,039 of NZ_JSVA01000007.1, read as the reverse complement.
GAACAAGGTTAATGGTGAATTCTTTCGTTTCTAGAATGTTTTCTAAAGTATGACGAGGTACGGAATGAGGCCGAAAGAGTACACCCATTAAAGGAGGGTTAGCCCCTACGTGCATTACCTGAGTAAATAAACCCAAATTAGTAATTCCTGATTTTGACTTTGTACCTATTAAGTGCGGGGTTTTAAAACCCGAAAGACAATTGATCAGGTTGGTTCTAAAACGCTGTTCTAACTTAAGAATATCTGAAGAAGAAAGTTGCATTTAAGTTCTTAAAGTTGACATTCCTCCATCTACTCCAATGATTTGGCCTGTTATCCAACTTCCTTCATCTGAAAGAAGTAAAGTGGTTAAATGGCCTAAGTCGGCCGGTTGCCCAAACCGACCAATAGGATGTCTTTTATTAGAAGCTTCTTTCTTCTCGTCTGATGCTAATAACCGTTCTGCTAGAGGGGTATCGGTTAATGAAGGTGCCAACACATTCACCCTAATATTCATTCCGGCCCATTCTGCAGCAAGTGATTTGGCCAATCCTTCTACCGCCCCTTTTGCAGCAGCAATGGAGGAATGAAAGTTCATGCCTATGTTTACCGCTACTGTGCTATATAGAATTACCGAAGCTCCTTCGGCTTTCTTAAGTCGCCCCATGCAAGCTTGTAATACTTTTATGGCGCCAAAGAGATTTATATTCATGTCTGCTTGAAAGTCTTCAAGCTTAATTCTATGAAATGGCTTTAAGTTGATAGACCCTGGTGCATATACTACTCCGTGTAAAACTTCCGGAAGTTCGTCAAACTCAGTGCTCATTTGGTTAACATCCAAAGAAATATAATTAGCGCCTGAAAGCTTTGGGTCATTTCTGCCAGCCACAAAAACATTAGCACTTTTTTGTAAGCTCAGTTCCGCAACGCTTTTACCAATGCCCGAACTAGCACCTACTACAAGTATATTCTTGCCTGATAGACTCATTAAGATTTAGTGTTTATGTAGCTCATCAACTCTTTCTTCGTAGAGTTTTCTTGGAATTTACCGTGAAACTGAGCTGTTACAGTGCTGCTGTTTACATCTTTCACACCTCTTGACTGAACGCAAAGGTGATCGGCATCGATGATTACCGCCACATCTTCTGTTTCAAGCAAAGTTTTCAGCTCGTTTGCTATTTGCACAGTGAGCCTTTCTTGAACTTGCGGACGCTTTGCGTAATACTCCACAATACGGTTGATCTTCGATAGGCCAATTACTTTTCCGCTTGAAATATAGGCTACATGCGCTTTTCCAATAATGGGCACAAAATGGTGTTCACAATTAGAATAGAAAGTGATATTCTTTTCTACCAGCATCTCATTGTACTGATACTTATTCTCGAAAAGCGTCACTTTAGGTTTATTAGCGGGGCTTAGTCCGCTAAAAATTTCTTTGATATACATTTTGGCTACGCGTTTTGGCGTGCCCGAAAGACTGTCATCACTTAAGTCAAGCCCCATGATTTCCATGATCTCCTTAAATTTCTTTTCAATGAGCTCTTGTTTTAAGTCATCGTCCATATCGAAAGCATTCGGAACCATTGGCGTTTCATAAGAAGTGCCTACGTGCTCATCTCCAATTTCTTCAATTCTACTAAGTACGTTAAGCGGGGTACTCGACAAAGTTCCGTTCTGTTTCATAGAGTCTTATTTTCAATTCTAATTTTTGGTCAATTTCTGGGCGCAATAAGTTGTAGATTACCACTGCGATGTTTTCTGCCGTTGGATTCAGGTTTTTAAATTCGGTTACATCTAAGTTTAAGTTTTTGTGATCGAATTTATCTGTAACATGAGTTTTGATAATATCCTTTAGGATTTTCATGTCGCAGACATAACCTGTTTCTGGGTCTTGCTCGCCCACAACTTTTACAATGAGCTCATAATTATGGCCATGGAAAGAGGGGTTGTTACATTTCCCGAAAACCTCATCATTCTTCTCTTCACTCCATTTGGGGTTATAAAGTCGATGAGCAGCATTAAAATGCTCTTTACGATAAACAGCTATTTTCATTTTGGTAATTTAAAAATGAGTAAGAAGTGTGCTTACTACTTTTTTGTTTCGGGATGCCAACATTGGGTTCACCGATTTTGTTCAAAGAACGATATAAAATAATTGAACAAAAAATCTAAAATCTAATAAATGAGTTAGTTAAAGAGGTAAGAGGCTTTGTGTACATTAAATCTTCAGCTTTAACTCTGGAGCCAATTGTTTGCTGTCAGACCGTTTAGCATGATTCTTTCGCTGAATATTCCCAACCATGTTAGTCACTCTATTTCGGCTCAGAAGTCTAGGTAAAAAAGCACTTAATTTATTCCATACGCCAGGAACAGCCACAGGCTGACCTTTAATCATGCATGAAAACGCAAAGAGCGCTACGTCTTCGGCAGAAGCAATATTGAATTTAATGTTCGGGTCATCATTACCGTTGGCTTTGGCAAAACCCGTTTTTGTCATGCCAGGACATAATACCGTGGCGGAAACGCCAGTTCCTTTCAGCTCATTGGCCAATGCTTGAGTGAATGAAAGTAAATATGCTTTTGAAGCATGGTAAGTAGACATCAGTGGGCCTGGAACAAAGGCAGCTACGGAAGCATTATTTAAAATGTAGCCTTTTTTTCTCTGTATCATGCCAGGAAGCAGCAGCTTGGTAAGGTGAGTGGTCGTTACCATGTGTACGTTGAGCATGGCTTCATCCTTTGCCCAGTCGGTTTCCAGAAAGTGCCCAAAATTACCAAAGCCGGCATTGTTGAAAAGGATTTCAATAAGCAGTTGCTGTTCAATAATGTATTGATGAATTTTCTCTGCAATGCCCTTCTCTGCCAAATTACAAACCAGTAGGTGAATGTCCGTTTGAGGGAACATGATAGAAAGCTCTGCTTTTTTTTCTGCCAATAATATTTCATTCACATCAATAAGGAGTAATGAATAATTGGCTTGGGAGGCGATTTTGGCAAATTCAAATCCAATTCCACCGGCAGCTCCGGTAATTAAAGCAGTAGTTTTCATACGGTCAATCCTTTGCCAAACGGCATGGGTTAGCGAGAATAATAGTCAGCAAGAATAACCATTTTCTTTTTTTAAGTCTAAAATCCTGCTGTTAAATTGTTAGGGTAGAAACCTTATCCCTCCTCATTTTTATTAAAAAGTAGTTTCTCGATTTGAATATCTCTCCCACATTTAAAATGGCCTTTCGGACATTCTTTGAAGCCATGCAGTCCGCAAGGGCGGCAGTCTAGCTTTTCTGAAACTTCAGCAATTCTAGCGTTTTCGGCCAAAGGCCCAAAACCAAATTCAGGAACAGTAGAGCAGTAAATGGCCGTGGTTTTAGCGTTCATGGCAGAAGCCAAATGCATGGGGGCAGAGTCGTTCACATAATTCATTACTGCGTCTTTCATCAGTGCAGCCGACTGAAGTAAATTCATTTTTCCGCAAAGGTTCTGCGCCTTTGGGTTTCCGCCTTGCGCAATGATTTCATCACAAAGCGCCTCATCATTAGGCGCTCCAATCAAATAGATATTGCCAGAGAATTCAAGTGATTGAATCAATTCCACCCATTTCTCTTTTGGGAATTGTTTGGTAAACCAAACCGAGGCTGGTGCCATGCAGACAAAAGGTTCGGTTTTATAAGCGGCTACTTTTTTAAAGTCGGAAGGTGATGGATAAAGTACCGGACGCTGAAGTTGGCCATCGGTAATGGCTTTGATTAGCTCATTGTTGCGTTCCACCTCGTGCGTTCCTTCTTCAATTTTATGAGTTACCTTTTTAGTAAAAGCCCAGGCAAAAGGATTTTTATCGAAGCCAATCTTTTCCTTCGCGCCACTAAAAGCAGTAAGCATTCCTGAATTGGCAAAACGCTGAACGTTCACCACCAGGTCGTAGTTGCCCTTTCTGATTTTACTGAGGAGCTTAAAGAGGTTACGGTATTTCCCTCCTTTTTTATCCCAAACTAGCACCTCTCCAAGTTTCGGGTGATTGTTCAACAGGGCTTCATTGCCCTTGCGTAACAGAAAGTCTATTTTGGCTTCTGGATAATATTGGTGCAGTTTTTCGATCAGCGAAGTCGCCAGAATTACATCACCAATAAAGGCCGTTTGAATGATAAGGATCTTTCCGTAAGTCATAAGCTGGCAAATATAGTGCTTTCTTCAACTCTCCAAGGGATCAGAGTCTTTGAAGAGTTTAGGTAAGCTTGAGTGGTATGTTAAATTAATTACTTGACCTCTAATCTAAATATGCTAGAAATCGCATTAAAGTACGATTCATTCAGTGACTCAATGCCTCTAATTGGGATAAATGTATGGTTGACAATGTGATTTGAATTAATAGTGAAATAGTAAGGCGCATTGGCCTCATCTACGGGGAGTTTTAATTCTCCATAATCAATAGTGAAAATAGGTATGCCAGATCCTGAAAGACCTTTGGTCATAAGTTTTAAATTCCTCTCGGATTTAAATGTTGCAAATACGGCAATCTGATTTGTACCTAATTTTGTTTTGAATGCTAGAATTTCTTCAAGTTCAACTTCAATACAAAGACCACAATTACTGTCGTTAATTCTTAAAATAGCTAACTCATTATGTGCAGCCATCAATGAATCAAACCTAATCTTGTGATCAACAGATTCTAAACTGTCTTTGATATTCAAGATCACAGAATTTGTTTTCTGTTCAAAATACAAATCAGTTGCTATTGTCTCAATTAGACCTGATTCTGCTGAGTTGACCTTGTCTTCGTTGTTATTTGAAGTACAAGCCACCAGACAAATGAACAGAAGGACTATGGTTTTGTTATTGATCATCGATATTGTTGAAATCAGGTTCTACAAATACCAAAACGGGGTTGTCATCTGGGTCTAAGCTTTTTGCTAAGTCCAAGTAGTTAAAGCCGTTTTCTTGAATGTAATTGTTCAAGTAAAACTCATACTGTTCATCTATGCTCATCTCGGGGCGGCTTTTTCCGTTGTCAGCAATGAGAGCTTTGCGTAAGGCCGTGGTAAACTCTAGATATTTATCGACCGCATTTTTTGGTTCCATTACATAAATAAGAGAGTTCCCTTGGTATCCAATTGGAGAGTATGGTATTGCTCCTGCCACTTGCATGTTGTCATCTATATCACCAAAGGTGAATCCTTTTTTTAATTTCTTATTATAGAGTGTGTGGGTGAAAGCATTGGCGGTTTCTAAAGAACTAACGCTGTATGTGTAATCTTTAGTTTCTAAAAAAATATCTGGATAAGGAAGCTGTCTAAGGCGGTTCTTCCTATTTATTTCTCTTATATCTCCATTTTGGAATAAATTTTCAGGGATTGCCCACTTCCCATAGTCCATTACATATTTTGCATGAACGCCCTTTTCGCTAAATGAATATATAGTGTCATTAAAAACCATATTGATCAGAAAGTCACCATCACTTCCCTCTGATAAATTCTGACGGGCTCCCAAGTTGAGTAGTTCTGTATTCGGGGTATGAGGTAGATGTTGCGATATTATTTTCACTCTCTTGTCTTCAACTTCTTCAGCAACCAGTAACTGGTGCCCTAGACCATTAACCTGTCCGTATCGGTCTTCATTAAAAAGGTATGGACCTAGGAAGAATAAGTATTTATTTTCGTCCAATGGCGTAAATGCCTTGAGTAGAAAGCCAAGTTTCAAGGTAGATTGGTAAATTCCAGTATTAGCATCGTACCGTTGAATAATGCCCCTTGTATTATCAAGTACTTCTATCGTGTTTTTGAATTTATTAAACCCAATATACTTTATAGAACGGTATTCTTCAGGGCCACCGCCTGATCTGTCAATTTTAAAGTCAAATTTTCCATCATGAAAAAATACCAGAATAGAATTGGTACTGCGGTCTGCAATAATGTATCGAGAATCGGTTAAGATGAATTCATCTATTTTTCCGAAGAGTGATTCGTCATTAGTCTCCAAAGGAGTAAAGCGAGTATTTTTTTTGAATATGTCTTGACTTTTGATTTTTGGCGAATTACCATCTACTTTGATAGGGGTCGGGTCAAAGCGGATATCATTATACCTGTTCGTCTCAAGGCTATTTAGGTCTAGCTGATAGCTTAAAAGTTTCTCATTATTGGGTTTGCACGATGAGAGAAGACAAAAAAAGAGTAGAAGAGAAATTTTGGGTTGCATAAAAGAATATTTTAAGGGATGAAGGTAAAAACACAGTACTTAATTATCTGTTTCGATTTCAACTAAATACTAAGTACCGTGTAGTTGTCTTTAATCAGTTTATCCTTTTGTACCCGGGGTCAATTTCACAATGAGTTCGGCATGCGTACCAAATAGAAGCGTCTAAGCAGCCACCTTGGGTACCTTCAAAGAGTATTTCATAATCTCCACTTTTAAACCGAAAGCCTGTTCTGTCTACGGCAATCTCTTCTTCACCTCGTACTCTTTGAGTTACGATACACCTCTCATTATCACCACCCTCGTTTGCAAACCACTCTATCTTGGCATCAGCTTGGTTGATAAAGTTTAACCCTAAATAAGGAATTGATGTGCAGGTTACAATTAGTAACGCAATTAGTAACGCGATTTTCTGCTTGATTTTGTTTTTCATGGCTTTGTTTTTTGTGTTTTTACATATTGATAATTAATAATTACTGTATTTATGTTTAATTAATAGATCTGAAAAATGTATTGTGTGTTAAAAATAATACTTGTATATTATATTAATGATTTAAAAGATTAAATGTCACCCTTGAAAATTGATTTTTTTATTAACTAAAAAAGTATCTGATGACTTACCTCTTGCGTTAGCTTTGATTTGCGATTGGCTATAAGTGTCTGATATTGAGTTACTTGAATTTAAGTAGGTAATGTTGTTCTTAGAATGAGGTCAAGCGTGAATTTTTACAATAAAAAAATGATTTTGGTTGGCTGAAATAGAAAACTAGCACTCAATATGAGCTTCATATTCATGCCAAATGTTAGCTTATCTGGGGATAGGCTAGTCTGTTTTGATAGCTCATCCACAGACTCGGTCACCCTGCTGTTCTCCCTTATTCAATGAATGATGTATTACGGTACTTTTGTCTTGTAAAAGCTATAGCCTGATCTTTAATATTCTTTTCTGTTAAAACTTATACCTTTGTGGTTTTAAGGAGATGCTGCGATGGTCGATTATAATGTTTTTACTTTACCCAATGGCATTCGTGTAGTGCACAAAGAGGTGAGCAATACCAAGATTGTCCACTGCGGATTTGTGTTGGATATTGGTAGCCGTGATGAGCGAAAAGACCAATTGGGGATTGCCCATTTTTGGGAGCATATGGCTTTTAAAGGCACCAAAAAACGAAAGGCCTACCATATTCTAAATAAGCTCGATGCTGTTGGCGGAGAGTTGAATGCTTACACCACCAAAGAGAAAATCTGCTTCTATGCTTCTGTGTTAGATAAGCACATGGAGTCGGCTTTTGAGTTGCTACAAGACATCACTTTCGATTCTATTTTTCCTGAAAAACAAATTGAAAAGGAACGAGGAGTGATTTTAGAAGAAATGTCCTTGTACCACGATAGCCCAGAAGACGCTATTCAAGATGAATTTGATCGTGTAGTTTTTGGAGATCATCCGCTGGGTAAAAATATTTTAGGCACTTCCGATAGCGTGAAATCTTTTCAGCGAGAAGATTTCAAAGCTTTCTTGAAAACTAATCTCAATACAGAACGAATCGTTTTTTCTTGCGTAGGCAATGTGTCATTAAAGAAAATTCAGAAACTAGCCACCAAATACTTCGAACCAATACCACATCACATAGGGCAGAGAGAACGTGTGCTTTTTGGTGACTATGTTCCCAATACCGAAGTCATTACTAGGAATATTACTCAAGCCCAATGTGCCATTGGTTGCACAGCTTACCCCATTGGTCACCCCAAACGACTTCCTTTTTATATGTTGATGAATATTTTGGGCGGTCCGGGCATGAATTCTAGGTTGAACTTGGCGCTTCGCGAAAAATACGGCTTTGTATACAGTATAGATGCCAGTTATCATCCTTTTTCAGATACAGGCCTCTTTTCCATTTTCTTCGGTACAGAAACAGGCCAAGTGGAAAGGGGACGAAAGTTGGTATTAAAAGAATTACAGAAATTAAGAGAAGTCCCTTTGGGAACTATGCAGTTGCATATGGCCAAAGAGCAAATACTTGGTCAATTGGCCATGAGCGAAGAAAATAATACGGGCTTAATGCTGATGATGGGCAAAAGCATTTTGGATAAAAACCGAATTGACAGCCTAGAGTCAATCTTCGAAAAAATTAGAGCGGTGTCTTCATCTGATCTTATTGAAGTAGCCAATGAGCAGCTAAATGAAAATCAATTGAGCCATTTAACCTTTTTACCAGAGAGCTAATGGAGTTTATTCCCGAAGATATTCAGAAATACGTTGAAGCTCACACCGATCCCGAATCGGAGCTTTTGATGGATTTGAACCGCGAAACCCACGCCAAAGTAATGATGCCACGTATGCTTTCAGGGCATTTACAGGGCAGGGCTTTGTCGATGATCAGCCATATGATCAAGCCATCTCGAATTTTAGAAATCGGCACCTATACTGGCTATTCTGCGCTTTGTATGGCTGAAGGCTTGGCAGAGGGAGGAAAGCTAATTACACTCGATAAAAATGAAGAGTTGGAAGAAATGGTGCGCGGCTATTTCGAAAAAGCGGGTTATACAAATGCCATAGATTTCAGAATAGGGAACGCTATTGAACTAATTCCTGAAATTGAAGGGCCGTTCGACCTAGTTTTTATTGATGCCGATAAAGCTAATTACTACAATTACTTTAAATTAGTGTTTGAAAAAGTTCGCTCTGGAGGCTTCATCATTGCTGACAATGTGCTTTGGAGTGGAAAAGTTGTTCAAACGGAAAAGAAAATCGACAAGGATACGCAAGCAATCTTAGATTTTAACCGTTTGACCCATGAAGATGATCGTGTTGAAAATGTACTTTTGCCGATCAGAGATGGGTTAATGGTTTTAAGGAAAAAATAAACGTGGTAAAATACATAGCGTCAATCATCATCTTTTTGATGGCTTCGTTGAGCATATTCGCGCAAGCCCCAATGGTTGTCCCTTCTGAAATGGAGTTTGCAGGCGTTAAACTCAAAATTACCAACAGCGCAAAAAAGGAAATTGAGGAAACTCTCGATTTGCTTACGCGAAGTCAATATCACTTTCAGTTATTGGTAGATCGCTCTAACCTCTATATGGGAATGGTGGAAGAAGTACTGAAAAAAGAAGGAATTCCTGACGACTTCAAGTATTTGGCCATTCAAGAAGGTCAGTTTATATCCGATGCTGTGTCTACTTCAAATGCGGTAGGTTTTTGGCAGTTCAAAAAAGCTTCGGCACAAGAACTCGGGCTTAGGGTAGATGGGGTAGTGGATGAACGCAAGCATATTATTGCATCAACTGTAGGTGCTACCAAGTATTTCAAAAGAAGTAATTTCGTTTTCGACAACTGGCTGTGGACAATGCAGTCGTATTTACAAGGCTTGGGTGGGGCACAAAGAAGTATTCCCGAGAAAGATTACGGAGCGAAAAAGGTTGAAATTGATGGTAAAACACATTGGTATTTAAAAAAATACATTGCCCATAAACTGGCTTTTCAAGATTATGTAGGACGAGGAAGGAAGAATCCTGAATTGCAATTGGCTACTTATGAGGGGCGAGGTAAAACTTTGCGCGATGTAAGTAGAGAAGTAAACGTTGATTTAGAAGAATTAAAAAATCTGAACAAATGGTTGGTGGGTACAAGAATTCCAGATGAGAAATCGTACAAAGTAATTTATCCTGTTAAGTTAGGTAGCCGCCCCATAGCCCAAAATACAGAAGAACCTAAACGTGAAGAGGTGAAAAAGACCACTCAATCTTCCCAAGCAGGTGTAACGAAACAACCCACAAAAGAGAGTAATAGTAATCGAAGTACATATTCTGGTGTTCGACCAGTTGAAGGAAATATCGGTATTTTTCCTCGTATAACAGGAAATATAGCAAGCGCATATGAACCCGATCAAATCGAAATGAACGGAATTGATGCTATTCGTGCACGATCAAACGATAATGTAAAAACACTGGCAAGTAGGGTAGGAAAGAGTGAATCGAAAATAAGAAAATACAACGATCTAGGCGATAACAGCAGGCTGAAAAGCGGAGCTTATTATTACGTTAAGAATAAGAAAAATAGGGGTAAAGTGCATTACCATATTGTACAGCCAGGCGAAACCCTTTGGAGTATTTCTCAAGATTACGGGATAAAATATAAAAAACTTCTTCAGAAAAACAGAATGAGAGAGGCCGAACAGCTTAAAGTGGGCAGAGTACTTTGGCTGAGATTTATTCGTCCTGCCAATATCCCAATAGAGTATACAGATGTGATTCTTCCAGACGACCCTACCCCTGAAGATAAAATGATCAAAGAGGTGACTCCGCCAGAGCAACCGATTAAAAAGCAGACTCAAATTATTCCTGAGAAAAAAGTGAAAGTAGAAGAGGAAGAAACGGTGGAGGAAATTGAAATGGCGATTACAAAGAAGGCCCTAATTGCTACTTCATCTGATACTATAATTACTCATGTAGTTCAACCAAAGGAATCCTTTTTTGCTATTTCTCAAAAGTATGGCATTGAATTGGATGACATCATCGATTGGAATGGACTCAACGTAATGGATGGACTTCAGATAAACCAAGAGCTTAGACTTGTAGTACCTAAAGCTTATTTTTTGAAAAAGACGGATTTAAAACCAACCGCAACGGTTAGAGAAATTTATCATGAGGTTGAAAAAGGAGAGACACTCTGGGGGATATCAAGAAAATATGGAGTAACCATTGAGAATATTCTTAAATGGAATAATAAAACAGACAATAACCTTGATTTGGGTGAGCGTCTGAAAATTCTACAAGACAACTAAGGACTACTTAAAATCATTGAATAGTTTTGGGCGGATTTTGGAGATGAAGAGAAGAATGAATCGTTACCTACTAGTTATATTTATTTTACTTACCTCAATTTCGATTGTTAAAGGGCAAGACGAGATCGAGTTTTTGTTGCCTCCTGACTCTGAACCACCACCAGCTGATACCATCAATTACTGGAAAAGTGGAGGAACCTTCAATTTTAACTTACAACAAGTAGCCTTAACCAACTGGGCTGCTGGTGGTGAGTCTTCAATTGCGATTGGTACTAAGTTCGAGACCTTTGCTAATTACGAGAAAGAGGGGGCAGTTTGGCAAAACCGATTTAAAGTTAGTTATGGTTTAATTAGAAATGGAGATGCGAGAAATCGCTTTGTTAAAACCGATGACCAAATTATTATTAATTCTAAATACAGTCAGAAATTTACCGAAAAGGTGCTTTTGACTACTTCGATAAACTTCCAGACCCAGATGGACGAAGGATATAAGAATAAAAAAGTACCAGGTACAGATCAGATTGAGCGGACGTTGATATCTAACTTTATGGCGCCAGGTTATTTACAGGCCTCTTTGGGGCTTTCATATAGAGATGAAAAAACCGTAACCGCTACTTTGGCTCCTTTTACTGGTCGTTTTACCTTCGTATTGAATGATTCTTTGTCTAATGCAGGAGCATTTGGAATTAACCCAGGAGATCAAATTAGACCAGAAGCAGGTATTAGTTTAACAGGTACTTATAAAAAAGATGTAGTCGAAAATGTTTCATTTTTAGGGAATTTCAATCTGTTTTCTAATTATGAAAAATTCCCCAATACAGTAGTAAACCTCGAGGCTTCGTTTAGGCTAAAGGTGAATAATTATCTTTCTACCAATATTAGTTCTCAGTTGATTTACGATGACGACATTACGCTCACCAGAAATGATGGCACCAAAGGGCGCGATATTCAAATAAAGAATGTAATCAACGTAGGAGTTACGCTAGGTTTCTAGCTAAAACTCCGGATCTAAACCCAGTCGTTCTTGTAAATCTTTTAAAGCAGGATACTTCTTTTTAAGATGTTCAAACTTCTCTTTATCAGTATATAGCATTTTTTCTCTTGCCACATCAACAATTTCTGATTTGAGAAGAATACTGTCGTTTTCAAGGCCATCTCTCAAAGTCATTAAAAGGTCACCTCTAAATTTTTCAAAACTAGCCTCTGAAGCTCCGTTGGATATTTTAATGGTAACAATGTTGCCTTCCAGTTCATAGGGTTCTTGCAAAAGTAATAACTCTAACTTGTTATCTTCTGCCTCTCTTTTAGCTTTAAAAGCATTCCAAACTTTATCTAAATCATCAAGAGTAAAGCTCTTATTTCGGTTCGAAACTGGTTCTGTAGGAGTTTCACCTGCTGTTGGCTCTTCTTTTTTATTAAGTTGGTTTTTTAAATCGGAAAGAGAAGGAATACTAATCGTTTTTGAAGGCGCCCTTTTTGGAGCGGGGGCTACGGAAGGTTGCTCCGAATTTGTTTGGGCAGCAGGTGTTTCTGCTCGAACATCCTTTTTAATAGGTTCGGCTTGTGGTGTTTTAACAACAGGAGTCGATACGCTGTCTACTTGTTTTGGAGTAGACTCACCTTTTTTATCAGCAACCTCTTCAGTTAGGATTTTTTTTTTGAAGCGTCTTCTGGAGTGACGTGTGCCAAACGAATAGCAGATGTTAAGTGCGCCATTTTAACCAGAGCCAGTTCAACATGAAGCCTCTGATTTTTGCTTCCTTTATAACTCAAGTCGCATTGGTTTGCAATGTTGAGTGCCGTGAGTAAGAATGAAAGCGGTGTAGCATCAGCTTGTGCTTTATAGCGCTGCTTAATATTGTCAGAAACCTGAAGTAGCTGAATGGTGGCATTGTCTTTACACACCATCAAATCTCTTAAATGGCTAGCGAGCCCCACAATAAAATGATGGCCATCAAACCCATTTTTCAGAATCTCATCAAAAGTCAGTAATACATTAGAAGTGTCTTCTTTAAATAAGTAGTCTGTCATTCTGAAGTAATAATCGTAATCCAGAATGTGCAGGTTTGAAATTGTATTTTGATAGGTTACTTTCTGCCCGTGCGAGAAAGTGACAATCAGGTCGAAAAGAGAAAGAGCATCGCGCATAGCACCATCTGCCTTTTGAGCAATCAGATGCAAAGCCTCGTCTTCCGTGTCAATTCCCTCTTTATCAGCAATCATTTTTAGCTGGGTAGAAATATCACTGACTTCAATTCTATTAAAATCGAAAATCTGACAACGAGAAAGAATCGTAGGGATTACCTTATGTTTTTCAGTAGTCGCCAAAATGAAAATGGCGTATGATGGTGGCTCTTCCAAGGTTTTCAAAAAAGCATTGAATGCTTGATTAGAAAGCATGTGAACCTCATCTATAATATACACCTTGAATTTTCCTTGTTGCGGAGGGTAGCGCACCTGATCGATTAGATTTCTAATGTCATCTACCGAGTTGTTCGAAGCCGCATCAAGCTCATATATATTAAATGTGTCGTTGCCTTCTAAAGGGTTGTCAATGTTTTGGTCATTGATCATTCGGGCAACAATTCGAGCACAAGTAGTTTTACCAACCCCTCTTGGTCCGCAAAAAAGCAAAGCTTGCGCTAACTGATTATTATCGATCGCATTTTTAAGTGTAGTGGTAATGTGCCCTTGGCCAACTACTTCTTCAAAGCCAACAGGTCTATACTTACGTGCGGAGACAACAAAATTTTCCATCGCTGCAAGATATAAATCTTCGTTAAGATGTTTCAAAAAATGACTTCAAAGATTTCTCGACTTTTCCATTAAATTTGCGCCCGGATAAATAAGAGGTAGTTAAGTCTCTTTTTTTCTTTCAATAGAAAATGTTTCAATAGTTAATCCCAGTGCCTAATTCATGAGCAAATATTGGGAAGAGATGAGCTAAGGAACTAAAAACTGCTAATTTATTTACAGAGCAACGTTGGAATTAAAAAAGCAAACTTCTATCTTTGTGTCCCTTTTCAAGCTAAGGAAGAGGTAAAGTATTAAAAGTCAATTAAATATACCGAAGTGGATACACTAAGTTATAAGACGGTTTCGGCTAATAAAGCTACTGTAGAGAAGAATTGGGTAATCGTGGATGCGAGCCAAATGTCGCTAGGTAGATTATCAAGTGAAGTTGCAAAAATGATCAGGGGAAAACACAAACCTGGTTATACCCCAAATGTAGATTGCGGTGATAACGTGATTGTAATCAATGCCGACAATGTAAAGTTGACAGGTAAAAAATGGGATGACAGAGTGTATCTGCGATATACTGGTTACCCAGGTGGTCAAAGAGAAACAACTCCAAGACAACTAAAGGCCAAGTCATCTAGATTGTTAGTGGAAAGAGCAGTTCGCGGCATGTTGCCAAAAACAAGATTGGGAAGAGCCCTTTTCAACAACCTATATGTTTATGAAGGTGCTGAGCATTTACATGAGGCTCAAAAGCCACAGGAAGTTAAATTATCAATAAGCTAGTTAATGGAAATAGTTAACAAAATTGGAAGAAGAAAGACCTCTGTTGCAAGATTGTACATGGAGTCTGGAAAAGGTGAATTCAATATCAACGGAAAATCATTGGAGAGTTATTTTCCTTCTGATGTTCTTCAGATTATTGTAAAGCAGCCTTTGATGCTCGTGGAGCAAAATGGGAATTTCGATTTCAAAGTAAACGTTAATGGTGGCGGACCAAAAGGTCAGGCTGAAGCAATTAGACTTGCCATTTCTAGAGCGCTTTGTGAAATTGATGCTGAAAACAGACCTCCTTTGAAGAAGGAAGGTTTCCTTACTAGAGACCCAAGAATGGTTGAACGTAAGAAGCCAGGAAGAAGAAAAGCGAGAAGAGCATTCCAGTTCAGCAAGCGTTAATAAGAATTATTATACAAACTTATATATGTCTAACAAATTAGAGTACAAAGACTTACTTGATGCTGGTGTCCACTTTGGTCACTTAACGAGAAAGTGGGATCCGCGTATGGCGCCATACATCTTCATGGAGAGGAATGGTATCCATATTATCGATCTTAATAAAACTCTTAATTGCCTCGAAGAAGCATCATCTGCAATTAAGAACATTGTCCGCTCAGGAAGAAAGGTAATGTTTGTAGCTACTAAGAAACAAGCCCAAGGGATTGTTGCTGAAGAAGCCGCAAGATTGAATATGCCTTACGTAACCGAAAGATGGTTAGGTGGTATGTTGACCAACTTCGCAACGATTAGAAAGTCGTTGAAGAAACTTCAGGGTATCGATAAAATGATGAAAGAAGAGTCTTATAAAAACCTTGCGAAAAGAGAAAGGTTGATGAAGACTCGTGAAAAAGAAAAGCTAGAAAGAGTATTGGGCGGTATTACCGATCTTACTAGACTTCCTGCTGCCTTATTCATCGTTGATATCAAAAGAGAGCACATTGCAGTAAACGAAGCTAAAAAGCTTAATATCCCTGTATTTGCTTTGGTTGATACTAACTCTGATCCTAACAAAGTAGATTTCCCAATCCCTGGCAATGATGATGCCTACAAGTCTGTAGAAACTATCACTAAGGCTATTGGTAGAGCTATTGAAGAAGGATTGCAAGAGCGTAAGACTGAGAAAGAGGAGAGAGATAGAGAGAAAGCAGAGCAAGAGAAAATAGCTGCTGACAAGGCAGAGACTAAAAAAGAAGAAGCTTAAATCGATTAAGATTAACTCATATAAAAAATTGAACATTGAAGCTTTTTCGGTGTTCAATTTTTGTTTTAAACCGATAAGTTTGAGTAGCTTAAATAACTCAGATTTTAGGGTGCTAACTGATTTTAGGAATAATATTTAAAATATATACAAATGGCTATCACAGCAAAAGAGGTTAACCAATTAAGACAAATGACCGGTGCCGGCATGATGGATTGTAAAAAGGCATTAGTTGAATCTGAAGGAGATTTCGATAAAGCAATTGAAATTCTTCGTAAGAAGGGTCAAAAATTATCTGAAAAAAGAGCAGACAGAGAAACTTCTGAAGGTTCTGTATATGTAAGATCTAGCGAAGATGGCTCTGAAGCTATCCTTATTGCTTTTACATGTGAGACTGACTTTGTGGCAAAAAATGCTGATTTCCAAGCTTTAGGAAATGAGATTGCTGATGCTGCAATGGCCAACAAACCAGCCGACCTTGAGGCTTTAAGAGCACTTAGCTTAGGTAACTTAACTGTTCAAGATAAAGTAACTGAGCTTTTGGGTAAAATAGGTGAGAAGCTTGAAGTTTCAGTTTACGAAAAGCTTTCTGCTGACCAAGTGGTTTCATACATCCACTCAACAGGTAAATTAGGTGTTTTAGTGGCCTTAACTGGTGTTGGTAGTGCTGATGTTGCTGAAGCTGGTAAAGACGTTGGAATGCAAATCGCAGCTATGAATCCAGTTGCTGTTGATAAGGATGGTGTCGATTCTTCGATCATTGAGAAGGAAATTGAGATTGGTAAGGATGTAGCAAGACAAGAAGGTAAGCCTGAGGCGATGCTCGATAAGATTGCTGAAGGTAAATTGAACAAGTTCTTCAAAGAAAACACTTTGTTGAGCCAAGCTTTTGTTAAAGATCCAAAAGTGAATGTTCAGGAGTACCTAAATTCAGTAAACAAAGGTTTAACTGTATCTGCTTTCAAAAGAGTTGCTATAGGTTAATTCCTATTACTCATATAGAATTAGGAAAGCCCATCTATGATGGGTTTTTTGTTTTTATAAGTGTGCTACGGTCTATTTGTTTAAGTGTGTCTCGACAGTCTCTAATAATTCTGTCAGGTCAAAGGGCTTACATATATATGCATCAGCTCCAAATTGAAGTCCATGAACTAACTCCTGACCATGGTTTTTAACCGAAAGGAATATGATGGGGGTTTTTTGTATTGCTTCATCGTTTCTTATTTTATTTAGCATTTCATAGCCATTCATTAATGGCATATCAATATCGCTTAAAATAAGATCTGGTTTTTCTGATTTTGCAAGAGAAAGCCCCTCAATGCCATCTTTGGCTGTTATCGTTTGATAACCCTCCAATTCCAGTATCTCACTGACATTGTCTAGAATTATAGCGTTATCCTCAACTAGTAGTATCTTTTTCATATTTTGGCTTCTTGAATTTAAGCCTTTTGGCGTTAAAACCTTTAGGTTTTAGAAACTTCAATTAGGTATTTTTTTATTGTAATGAAATGTGATAACGTTTACTGATTTTTGTACAAAGAGAACCACGCATCTCCTTGAAATGGATTGAACGATTTAGTTCTTAACTGAAAGTGTATACTGAAATCAAAAGCTTAATCATTCTCATTTCCCTAGAGCCTGTAATCTCTTATTTAATTAATCTTTTATTAATATTGCGCATCCTTGGGGTATTAGCTCAGTTGGTTTAGAGCGCTGCCTTGACAGGGCAGAGGTCACTGGTTCGCCCCGAAGTTTCGGGGCAGTATGTCCTACACGGGATCATATTTTTTAATTGAATTGATATCAAAGACCTGTGAAATCCGAATGAGGGTTTAGGATCTCAAGCAAGATTTACTACTACTTTCTAATGGCTGCAATTTCTTATTAAATGAATCTTTTTATTAATATTGCAGCTTCTTGGGGTATTAGCTCAGTTGGTTTAGAGCGCTGCCTTGACAGGGCAGAGGTCACTGGTTCGAATCCAGTATGTCCCACTTAAATGTGACTAATATAAATGTCACTGGTTCGCCCCGAAGTTTAGGGGCAGGATGTCCCACTTAAAAAACCAGTCATTCGAAAGAGTGACTGGTTTTTTTGCGATAAAGCTATTGAGTTTTAGCTCAAAGATTTTTCTAATTAAGAGTGATGAACTTCTTGATTGGTTTTATAGAGGCTATTTTTTAATGCCTCATCTTTTAAATACTGGCATTGAATTTTTCATCTCTAGCATCTTCAAAAATATTTTTTCAACGGTCATGTTACTTTTTGAAAATGTTGCGTCTCATGATCAAAACTAAAACCATGTATGCCTTCGGGCAACAATCAACAATTAAAAAGAGAGAATAAACAATTATGAAAATTACAAACAAATTAATCGGTGCGTTAATCATTGGTATGGTGGCTGTGACTTCTTGTGCAGATGTGCCTCAAACTGAAATTGATGCCGCTACTGCTGCTATCGAAACTGCTAAAGCTGCTGGTGCAGAGGTGTATGTTACCGAACAATACAATGCTTTGAATGACTCTATGGCCGTAGCTATGGCGAGCTTGGAAGAGCAAAAATCTAAGTTTTTCAAAAAGTATACTAAAACAGTTGAGAAACTGACTCAAGTAACTGCTATGGCGAACGAAGTTTCTGCTAACACTGAAGCCACTAAAGAAGCTGTGAAAGCTGAAATTTTAGCTTCAATGGAAGAGGTTCAAACTTTGGTGGCTCAAGGTAGACAGTTGATTACTGAAGCGCCTAAAGGCAAAGAAGGAACAACTGCTTTAGAGGCTATTAAAACTGAATTAGACGTTGTTGAAGCTTCTATTACTGAGTCAAACACAATGTTTCAGAATGGTGAGTTGAAACCGTCATTAGAAAAAGTTAAAGTTGCTAAAGAAAAAGCCAGCTCAATCAATACTGAATTAACTGAGGTGATCAGCAAATACAAGGCTGCTCCAAGAAGAAAATAATTTTAGTAGAACGATAAAGGCAAAATCCCCTGAAGGTACCAAAGCCTGAAGGGGATTTTCATTTTCTGAATAGATATGAAATTTAAATGGCTGGCCATTGCGCTGCTTACCGTACTAACTCTCATAGTATTACTATTTCCTTCTTTTGTTTTTCCTCAGCCTCCTTTGTCTGAATTGACTGAGGCACGAGAAAGGCTATCGGAAGCGGAGAAGAATCAGGCGTCTGAATATGCCCCAGATTTATATAAAAAAGCAATGTCTCTTTACGATTCTGCCATGGTGGCTTGGGCCAATGAAAATGATCGTATTTTCTTTATGAAGGATTTTTCATCCACAAAACAACTTGCTTCTAAAGCATCGGAAACGGCAATTTTAGCCAAAAGTACTGCTCAAAATATGAGCAAAAAAGTATGGTCGAATTACAGCAAACGACTCGATTTAATTGATGATCAGTTTAAACGCTTTGACCTAAAGTATAAAAATATTCCACTGAACGAAGTTTCGGTGAAACAGCTTGCGCAAACTCGCTTGCTTTATCATGAAGTATCTGCTGCGTATGAAAAGGAAAATGCCGGATACCTTAAAGAAAACCTCAGCACACTAGAAGCGAATTTGACGCAAATTATTAGTTATGCTGAAACTACTATGGCAGATTTTTTCAAAGATTATCCGCTATGGAAACAGTGGGCGGCCGCTGGAATTGAAAGGTCAAGAAAGAGTAATGAAACCGTTTTCATTATCGACAAAATGGAGAGGCTTTGCTATGTGTACGCAAAGGGCAAGCTGACACATACTTTCAATATGGAGCTTGGCGCCAACTGGATGGGCGATAAGATGCTTTCTGGGGATAAAACTACACCTGAAGGCGTATATAAAGTGGTGAAGAAAAAAGGGAATGGGCAGACCAAATATTACAAAGCTTTACTGCTGAACTACCCGAACGCTGATGACCAAAAGCGCTTTAAAGAGAACAAAGCCAAAGGCATTATTCCCAAAAACGCTTCCATTGGCAACTTAATCGAAATTCATGGCGATGGTGGAAAAGGATTGGACTGGACCGATGGTTGTGTTGCGCTGAATAATAACGATATGGACAAGCTTTTTGCTTTAGCCTCTGAAAATACACAAGTAATTATAGTGGGATCGCTCAAACCGCTTCCGACAAAATAATGGAAAAGAAAAGGAACCTAAGAAAATGGATAATACTAGGGAGTACAGCTGTGCTTCTGTTTTTTGTATTGGCCAAAATACAGACCATCATGGTGAGTATTTCCACCCAAGAAAATGCAACAAAAGTAGATAAGGAAACCGAAGCTACTTTGCTGACCGACATGCAGAATCAATTGGCAGTTTTAGATAAAAAGCTATCGGCCAATATTCCTAAAAACAACTATTTAGTAGTGAACAGTACGGTTAATGAATTCTACTTGTACAAGGGAACGAACCTGATCAAGAGCGATATCTGCTCAACAGGAAGTTACATTCTCTTAAAAGGCAACGATAATAAAAAGCAATGGATGTTTAAAACACCAAAAGGTGAATTTAAAATACTGAATAAGACCAAGGATCCAGTATGGAAAAAACCCGATTGGGCTTTTGTTGAAGAAGGTTTACCTGTTCCTTCTCCAAATCATTCTTCCCGTTTTGAATATGGGGTTTTGGGAGATTATTCACTGAGCATTGGAGATGGATATTTGATTCATGGTACACTCTATCAGCGCTTTTTAGGTTTGCCGGTAACGCATGGTTGCATTCGTT
Organism: Roseivirga seohaensis subsp. aquiponti; assembly: GCF_001267955.1. Taxonomy (NCBI): domain Bacteria; kingdom Pseudomonadati; phylum Bacteroidota; class Cytophagia; order Cytophagales; family Roseivirgaceae; genus Roseivirga; species Roseivirga seohaensis. The sequence continues at coordinate 30,660 of NZ_JSVA01000007.1, read as the reverse complement.
TAGATGACGCCAACCTAGAGTTGGTGTATAAGTCGCTGCCCATAGGGTCAAAGGTTTTTATTTTCTAATTGAATGGAAGCACAAGAAAAAAGCCTGAACAAAGGTAGGAGGCCAACTTTGTTATACTTCGCTTTAGCGATGATACTAATCGTCATAATTTTTGGGCTGGTAAAATACGCCATGGCTCCAGTACATAAACTGGCAGTGTGGAAACAAACTCAAGAAACAATAGCGGTTTATGATGATGCCAAATTGGATTCAATTCAACGCTTGATTGCTTTTAGAAATGCCTTGTTAAGTCTTCCTAAAAAGGATTCTATTCATTTAATCGTTAATGTGCCTGATAGCACCCTTGGCTTGTTTATCAATGGCGTATTGATTTACAATGTGAAAATGACCCGAATGAAGCTAGACCCAGTGCTCAGAAAATTACCTCAGAGTATGTATGTACAAACGTTTTCGAAACCGCTGTCTGTAGCTGCGTCAGAAGCTAGTATTGTAAAGGAGCCTATTATAGAAAAAGTAGCACCTAAAACCCCAGAAGAACTAACGGCCTCTGTTACTTCGCCCGACACTTTGGTGCACCAACCTGTTTTCATCAGGTTAATTACCGACAACGGAATTCATTTTCTTATTACACAAAATGAGAACCTGACTTCTGTAGATAAAAAGGCCAACCGTAGTTTTTGGCGGGGTAGAAGAATGGAAAGAGCGAAGTCCTTTTTCACTGCTATGGTTAAATTTCAACCCTATGAATACCAGCCCTCGGTAATTTTAGAAGCCAATGATAAAGCATTGACAGCCATTTATAGAGCTTTACCAGAACAGCCTAAAGTGGTGGTTTATTATGAGTAGAAACTAGTCATTATTGTTCCCTTCTGCATTATGGTAGCGGAGTTTAACGAGTTTACTTTTTCTTCAATACTCTTCTTACCAATGGCCCTAAGGTTAAACCTTGACCAATAATAGAGAAGACCACAATGATATAGGTAACCGTAAGAAAAAGCTCGCGTTCCATGTTGGGTTCCAATGAAAGTGCCAAAGCAATTGAAATCCCGCCACGAATTCCGCCCCAAGTCATAATCAGATTGGTTTTTGGAATGAAATCTAGTTTCTTTTTAAATAGTGCCACCGGACCCGCCAAGGCCAAATACCTAGCAAGTAATGTAACAGGAATAGCGATTAATCCGAAGGTAATGTATTCGCCATTGATGGTAATGATCAATAATTCTAAGCCAATGAGTACAAATAGGATTGCGTTGAGCAAAACATCGAGCAGTTCCCAAAACTTATCTACATAATTTTGAGTAGTTTCTGACCAAGCAATTTTGGGCGACTTATTTCCAATAAAAATACCAGCTACAACTACTGCTAAAGGTCCTGAAACGTGAATTAAGTGCGCCAATGAAGAAAGTCCCATCACAAGAGCCAGGGTAATCATTACTTCAGTTTCGTAGTGGTCAATCACTCTCATTAATTGAAAAACCAACCAACCAGCTAACAAGCCGAGGGCAATTCCGCCTACTACTTCTTCAAAAAAGAGCAAGCCTACTTCACTGGCTTCAATAGCGCCTACTCCTTGCTGTGCAATTTTAAATATTACCAAAAATATGACCACACCAACCCCATCATTAAACAGTGATTCACCAACAATTTTAGTCTCTAATTTCTTTGGCGCATTGGCGTCTTTCAGAATTCCTAAAACTGCAATAGGGTCGGTTGGGGAGATAAGTGCACCAAAAAGTAGGCAGTAGATGTAGTCGATTTGATGTCCTAAAGCCTGCACAATGTAATACATGAGCGTACCGACAATGAAAGTTGAAACCAACACACCCATGGTGGCAAATAATGCAATTGGCATTCGTTGCTTCTTTAGTCCATCAATTTTGGTATGCAGTGCTCCCGCGAAAAGCAAAAAGCTTAGCATAATATCCAGCAAAGCGGTTTCAAAATCTATGGAGTCAATAATTAAATTGGCTTCTTCTAAAATGAATGGGTTGAAATTGCCAGCAATGGTAATCACCAATGTAAAACAAATGGCAATAATCATTAAGCCAATGGTGAAGGGCAGTTTTAGAAACTTTGTATTGATAAAGGCAAAAGCAGCCGAAAGAACTGTGAGAATGGTAATAACGGTGAATATGCTCATTGACTTGATGTATGTTTTGTCTACAATGGCAAAATAAAACCTTTAATCGAATTGTGTGATAAAGACATGGAATTATCGAAACGATTATTGTGACATTACTAGATTATAGACCGACTTAGGAAGAATACTTAAAGCGAAACCTTCTATTAAACCACCTGCGTACAGAGTAAGGTGGTCTTTGTACGGTGGTCGTTCAAACACGTATTCAACTGAGTCTGTTAAATTATCACCGCTTCCTCTATTCTTTTTTCTTGCAATAAGATTACCTAAGCCAGACTGTAACCAACGCTCATTATTTTGACTGTCTGTAACTTTTAATTTCAACCCCTCAAAATCTGATCTCATGGTTCCCCAGTTTTTTAATTGGTTACCTCTCCCTTCAAAATCAAGTCTATTGATTTGGCCCTCTGCTAATTTTACTCTTGTAAGGTTGGCAATTAGGGGATTAAGGCTAGTGAGTTTCATTGCTCCTATATGTCCATTGTAAGTATGGTTATTAGGATCGTTTAAAGGTAGCTTCGCCTGAAAGGTAAATGGTGCATCCTCCATGAATACACCTTTAAAACTAGCTGTGACTACATCTCTTTTACTCTTTTCTGTGTATAGGTTCACGATTGTGGCATTCAATTGGGTGAGCATTAAATTCCCTGGTTGCAGCTCCTTATCACTATGTATTTTATAATCAATACTGCCGTTCTTTAAATACACACTGTCTATTTCAACGGGAATGGAAATATTTAATAATGACTTATGAAATAATTCCTTGTACTGGGTTTCATCCAATGGAATACTCTTGTTTCTCACAAGGTCCAAGTTCAGGTTAACCAAATGCAAGGCACTACCTTTGATGGAAGAAAGGTCTTTCAATTCCTTGAAATTTCCCGACTGATAATTGAGGGTGTCTAAGGATATATTGAAAATGGTTTTTCGATACTGACTCTCTAAGGTCATTTTATAAGGATCCCTTTTTGCAGTTATTTCTACACCGAAACACTGAAGTAATTCGTCACGGTAGTTAAAATTGATGCCGCCAATTCTGTAGTCGTAGTCAGAGTCTTTTGGGCTCAATAAAATCTCATTTAAGGAAAAAGCTACCTGTTCAACTTTTGATGTTTTAATGATGTTTTCAGTAGAATTAAGGTCAACCATTAAGTCCTCCATTTTTAGGTTAACATTCTTACCAGCATAGAGTGTGTCGGCTAAATTTCTATTGAAAACGAAGGAGGCATTTCCATCGCTGAGTTCGAAGTTTGCTACTTGAATATTTTTAATTGTGTTCTCTCCAGACTCTTCACTATTGTTTTCTGTCAAATTTTCTTTTTCTGGTATAAAGAAAAGTAGCTCAGGTTTGTCGATAGCTACTTTTTTTAGGTCAATCACAGAGTCGAAGAATAGGTTACTTATGTTGATGTTGTCTATCTTAAACGAGTTGGTTTTGAAGAAAACAGCAGGGTATCTCATCATCATGAATTTGTTCGCAGTGTCTGTTTCAAATTCTACTTTCTCAAACTCTATATTAAAGCCATTCCACGATAAGGAGGTGTAGCTGTTTTCAAACGATAGGGTATAAAAATCCCCAAATGTATCATTGATTTCCTTTTTTAAACGGTTGTTTATGATGCCTTTTAAGAAGAATGAAACGAAGATTGACAGTAGGAAAACCACTGTCAATACAGTGATTCCCGTAATCTTAAATATTCTAAGCCAAGTTTTTGATGGTTTTTCCATAGTAGATACCCTTTTAAATTACACAAAGCGTTCCAGAATGTTTTGGTGAGGGGGATGAGTTTCTTTCTATTCTGAAACAGATGCTTACAGCATGACTTAACGTTGGATATTGTGCTAACGGTTTTGCGAATGTGGTAAAGCTAGCTACTCAGTCATCCCTTGGGGATCTTTTTCAGTATTCTAAATTGCTTGGATATTGTAAGTTGTGTTCTGTGTGTTTCTGAAAAAGATGCTTGCAGCATGACTTAACTTTAAAGTTTTGCGAATGATTGTCTTTATGTATTAAAGCAAACTACGAAGTCATCCCGTAGGGATCTTTTCCCGTAACGCAGTTGTCTGTTGTTCGCAACTTGTTCTCTTGTGTTGCTGAAAAAAATGCTTACAGCATGACTTAGCTTTGAAGTTTGCACTAATGATTTTGCGGATGCGTTAAGGTTAGCTGTTTAATCATCCTATTTTGGCTAAGAGTATCTCGTCCTGAAATAGGTTGACAGGTTTAATATTTAACCCTAGTACAAGTTAACAGCAGGGTCAAGGCTGCGTTTCAGCCAGCGCTGCTGTCCCGTAGGGTTATTTTTTAGATGCTAGATTTGAACACCCCTGTTGTTTTTAGATTATGCCAAAGAATGATAAGTGTGCTTAAGTTTTCTTATTCAAAGGTGAACTCTACATAATCAACAGTGCCCGACTCGGTAATGGTAATCTCTTTCTCAGCTTTGACCTCAGAATCTACACGAATCTGAAGGGTAATGTTATAAGGCTCAAATGGAACACCCACAGCTCCACCTGAATTGTCACGATAGGTGATATTTAATTTTGTGAAAAAAGGGATAGTTTTATTGCGGTAATTCCTACTGAAAGGTAAGTGGGAATCACTGCTTGAAAAGTCAGAGATTTCTATTCCACTACCATTTATGCTGAAGGTAATGTCGGACATTCTTTCATCGTCTGTTGAAGACACGGACATTGAAATATCTCTGGTTTGAGGGTAATTGTCCCTTGGGTCGTCATCTGAAGTACAGGAGCTAAACAGAATAAATATTGTAAGAATAGAAAGCAGTTGCTTCTTAAACATAAAGCTGGTTTTTTGTTTTGGGCAAAGAAAGAACAGCCTTTTAGTTTATCAAAATCATACGGCCAGAAATTGAGAATGATAAAAGCTGTGACTCACTATGATCTCTAGGACTCTCTCCGGAGTATACCAAAGTAAAATTGCTAAACCTTGCTTGGCATACTTAATGATGAACGTTACGTTCTGGCAGGGCTGCTGCTCGGTAATAGTTTGAAATCAATGTCTTCAAATGATTGAACTTCAAGATATGTTTCTTCTACAATCATACTGCTATATTTACTGAAGGCAATTACTTTTAATCCAGCTGTTTTGGCGGCTCTTATGCCTGAATTAGAGTCTTCTATAGCAATACATTGATCGGCAGTTAAGTTCAGCTTTTTCAAAGCATTAAGATATACATCTGGTTGTGGCTTGCCGTTTTCTTCAAACTCCGCAGAAGAAATGGTATCAACCAAATGTGAGATGTTGGCTTTTCTTAATACTGCGGGAATTACACTATAGGGAGAGTTGGTTGCTACACCAATTTTGAAGCCTTCTTTTGTGATTTTCTCCATGAAATTTTTGATGCCTGAAATAACACAGTCTTCTTCGTTAATGAGTTGTATTACTCTGGCTATTACCATTTGTTCCACCTCTTCCTCGCTTTTGTGCAGCCAAGGAAATCGTTCGTACCAAAATTTGGTAACCTCAGTAGTGGTCATGCTTTGTGTAAGTCTACTTAAGTCATTGGTAACCTGAACTCCTAATGAACCAAACACTTCTCTTTCTGCTTGAGACCAAAGTTTTTCAGAATCAACAATGACCCCATCCATATCAAAAATAATCGCTTTCATGTGATTATATTACCTTGTTAAAATGCTTAAGTAGTTAATCCAAGGGCCTACTTCGTGTGTGTATTGTTTTGCCATAACTCGAGATATTTGTGCAATATGTCCTAAATCATGTACTGCCCATGTGGCAAGGAGTTGTTTTAAAGTAACCTCACCAAACTCAGGATGAACTCCGGTTTTTAAAAAATCTTTATCGCTCAAATGAAGTGACTTAATGTAGTCTAAACTTTGGTTTCTTTGATAGTTAAACTCAGCAATGAGTTCTTTTATAGATTTATCACCATTTGACTGTATCGAAGCTGCTCTATCAAAGGTTTTAAAGTTCTTTTCTTTTTCATCAGATAAAATAATCTTAACCCTTTCTATCCAATCTGTTTTTTCACCATGTATCAGGTGAGAAATTACATTAATAGGACACCATGAATCTCCGCCTTCATTTTTTTGTAGCCATTCGTCTGGTAGTTCATTTAGCATAGCTGCTAAAGTAGAAGGGGTCTGGGATAAAATACTTATTGTCTTCTCTAAATCGAATTCCATTTTTATGATCCTTTTACTCAGGTTGAATTTCCCCTCCCTCCAAATTAATACAACTCATTGAAGGAGACAGGACGATTGAGGCGAATTTAAGTAATGTTAGGCTATTAGCTTAGGCATTATCTGTTGTCAATACGGCAATACTCAACTGTCGCAGGTTTTCCAAACCTGTGGATGGAATGGCTCTTAATAAAGCGGACAGCATCCTTGAGTTCATATGAAGTCACAGTTTCTGGCTAAGGGCAGATAAACTGGTGAATCTGGGACAGTGATTTAGCAACTAAACTTTCTCAATATGCCAATTCCCAAGCTCGTTTTAATGACTCAAATATTATTGGCATTTCTCCTTCAAACTGTATTTGGGTAATCTTTTCTCCCACGGTTTTAGCTAACTGTCTTTTTCTTTTCCCAGTGAATGATTTATTTCCTCCTTCACTTATAGCATCTAATTCAGTTTGTGTTTTTCTCCAATTCCCGTAAACTGGATCATGTTGATTTGGGTAATATTGTTCTAAGTCCCGGTTTGGTATTTGGAAGAACTGATTGTTTGAGTTTAGATTCGGATACCTTTGAAGAAAGTCAGTTACACCCCCTTGTGTTTGCGCGCTTGGTAAGTCGATTAGGATAATATGTTTATCGCCATAGATGCTTGAGTTCAGAGGTGTAAATACTTTCTCTATTGCGTTTATGGTTCTTTCGGCTTGGTCCATGTCTCCATTAGCCTTAATTATTTGAACCTTCGGTTTGTCTGGGTAAAAACGTTTAATTACTCGAGTTAGAAACTCAAATTCACTTAAGCCCTCTACAATAAGGAAGTTTCTTGGTAACAGCAAATCTGACGGACTCCCACCTAAAAGTTCAAATACAATGTACGGTTTTGTAAAATCGTCTGCCGACTCAAAAATAGTTTCCCCCTCAGTTTTCTCAGCTTTAAATATTTTTTGATTAGGATAGTTGTCTGCTACAAATACCGATGAATGTGTGTTTATGAAAACTTGGTCTGTGGATTCAGAAAGTTGATGTAACACGTTCTTTAGATTTCTTTGAGCTGTTGGATGAAGATGTAGCTCTGCTTCGTCAATAAAAAACAGAAAAGATTTACCTTGGTCTTCATTTTCTTTTCTGAATTCTGAATATGTTTGAATAATCGCTAGCATTAAGGCTCTTTGCATTCCATCTCCTTTCTCTGCTGCTGTTGTTTCGATTCCGTCATCGATGGTTGTTTCAAAGTTTCTTAACAAATCATCAAACACTGGGGGAGTAACTTCAAAATTTACTTTTGATGTATCTGGGAACTGTTTTTGAAGGTTTACTTTGACCTTACCACCAACTAAATCAAACTGAGTCTTGATTTCCGAGTCTTCTCCTTCAAAAAGTTGAGTAAATTTTTGTTGAAAGTCTTGGTATTGATCGTTTGACTCAAGAATGGCTGATAAAACACCAGAAAGCATTATCCCAATGGGGGTAGTTTTAGAGTATTTCGCAACAGAATCGTAGTATTGTTTGGTATTTATATACTCAAACTTTGGTAAAAAATCATTTAAGGCTGAGTCAAAGCCTGTCCCTGGGTTTACTTCTTTACCATTGACAACAACCTTACGTTTTCTAACATCCTGACTTGAACGAGAAATTATAACTGTATCTGAATCGCCTAGAACCTTTTGAATTTTAGTTTTATTTACATCGTTTCGCATTTTATCAGCACCTTCTTGTGCTCCAGAAAATTCAATTTCTACTAAAATCTCTAAATCTGTTAGTCTTTTGAATTTTAGATCGTTTGAAAGTCCCCCTCGACCTGCTCCATTAAAGAAAAATTCTATTGCTTCAAAAAAATTGGTTTTTCCACAGTTATTTTGCCCAACCACAATATTGAAATTATTTGTGGTAAATTCTGTAGACTTGATTGACCTAAAATTCTCAATCTTGATTTTTGATATTTTCATGAGTTGTACTTTTTACTTGTTTTGAGAATTGAGAAAAATATGGTTGGGTATAAGATGCGTTTTGTAAAGGTGCTCAACAAACCTACCCCGCAACCTCCCTATTCACTTTTTTATCAAGCTGAATAAAAAAGAGAGCCAATAGATTAACCACAAAGCTGATCAGCATCAGCTGCAAAAAGTCACTGTGCTCGTAAATCATAAAGGTCATAAGAGTATAAAAAATGGTCAGCCCAATAATGGATTCCTTCATTGGGTTAGTGCTTTTAAAAACTTTTCTCGGAATCAGATGGCTTACCAAAGGAATTACTACAAACCAAAAAACAACCATGCTGGCCATGTTCCAACCAATTAAAAGTGAGAATGGGATTAGGATAATAGCCATTGCCAAAGGGATGGTAAACGTACTTTTGAGGCTTGAGATATTTTGGTTTTTCATTGGGCTTGGTTAATCAAATAAACAGATCCTGAAACTAGTTCAGGATGACTAATGTAAGGAATATTATGCTATTATTTATAGGAATAGATTTCCTTCTCCTTTCAATAAGCCAAACAGCAATTCAAGTCGGCTTCTTTTAACCATTGAACATTAAACACTGAACTAATACCACTTTCTATAATTTGCCCACTGGCTTGCTGCTGTAAATTGGGTTGGCCTACTACCAATTGGTCGGCAAAAATAAGTTGAGTACGGCCATGCAGCTTGTATAAAGCCTCTTTAGCGCACCAAATTTGGGTCAGCTTATCTACTCGGTTTTCAGCCCAAGGCTTTTCAGTAGGGTGAAGGAATTTATGGGCAATGCGAGTAATCTGATCACGGTCGTGCTCAATGTCAATACCGATGGGGCCGTTTAAGCTGTAGGCAGCAGCACCAAAACTCTTTGCATGGGAAATTGAAATTTCAACGCCTGCTAAACTAATGTGCGGTTTGCCGAAGGCATCTTTGTTCACTTCATAGTCTTGATAGGGGAAAAGCGTTTTCAAAGCTAATCGGGAAGAAAGCCACTCTCTTCTTTTGATTTCAATCTTAAAACCCGATAATACCCTAATTTCGGCCGCACTGGGCTGGTATATGTGCATTAATTCCTCTTCCGATTCCTCAATTTTCCATATCGCGAAGCAAACTTCTTCTGTAATATTTGCTTTTAGAAATAAAGGCATGAATTATTAATTGGCTTAGCAGGTTGAATACTTAGTTTTGTATCAACGCGAAAGATAATTGTTTTAAAAACCTATGACACAAGTAAGCGTCAAAAAACTGAATACCGTAGGCGGACACCAAGACTGTGTTTATACACTGGCGCCTGGTCCTGAATCACACCAGTTTTTCTCAGCTGGAGCAGATGGCGTAGTAGCGCTCTGGGATTTGAATGATATGGAAACAGGTCGAATGATTGCCAAAGTGCCTAATTCGGTGTATGCGTTGTGTTATTACCCAGAAAGAAATGCGCTGATTGTTGGTCAAAATATGGATGGCTTGCACATTATTGACTGGGAGAATAAAAAGGAATTGGGTTCGATCAAACTTTCCGCAGCGGCAATTTTCGATATAAAGGTATTGAAAGACAGAATCATTGTAGCCCAAGGAAATGGCGAAGTGCATATTCTAGACATCAAAACTCTTGAGACCATACATGTCATTCGTAATTCAGAAAAAAGCGCACGAACGCTAGCCGTTTCGGAACTCAGTGGTCATTTGGCTGTTGGCTATAGCGACAATAAAATAAGGGTGTTTTCATTAAGAGATTGGAAATTGGTGCATGAAATTGATGCACACAAAATTTCGGTTTTTTCGGTACGATACAGCCCCGATGAACGTTTCTTAATCAGTGGAAGTAGGGATGCGAAGTTGAAAATTTGGGATGTTATAGACGGTTATACCCTTAGGGAGTCCGTTGCAGCCCATATGTATGCAATAAACCATATTGAATTTAGTCCTGATAACAAACATTTTGTAACTTGTAGCATGGATAAGTCTATAAAGGTCTGGGATGCCTCGACTTACCAACTTCTAAAAGTTATAGACAAAGCACGGCATGCGGGTCATGGAACCTCTGTAAACAAGCTGCTTTGGACTGCTCATAACAACCTATTAATTTCGGCCAGTGATGACCGTAGTATTTCCATCTGGGACATCAAATTTTAATTTTTCCAAACAATGAACATTACACCCTTAGAAATTAGGCAAAAGGTTTTCGAAAAGAATTTTCGCGGTTACGATAAAGATGAAGTAACTGCTTTTCTAACATCCCTGTCGGTGGAGTGGGAGAAACTTCAAGACCAAACTAAGGAGCTAAAATATAAATTGGAGGCTGCTGAAAAAGAAGTGCAGAAGCTTCGCGAAGTGGAAAATTCACTCTTCAAAACCCTAAAAACGGCAGAAGACACAGGCGCCAACATGATAGAGCATGCCACCAAAACGGCTGAACTACACATGAAGGAAACTGAAATGAAAGCCGATGCTTTAATGAGCGAAGCCAAAAGTAGAGCTAAAAATATTATTGAAGACGCTGAGAACAGAGCCAGTGAAATTGTAGAAGACATGGAGGATGAAATCCGACAGTTGGAACAAGTGTTCAAGAGCCTGAGCGCCAATAAAAATTCAATGATGGCGGAGTTAAAAATGTTAACTTCTGATATACTCGAGAAGATTAAGAGACACGAGGAATTTCCGGCAGACATTAAACCGATTTTAAAGGAGGCTAAAAAATTTAGTAGAGAGGTAAATGAAAGCCCGCGAAGCTTCGGAGGTGAAGAAAAACCAGTAAATGAAACAATGGCGGCCAAAGCTCCTGAAAAAGCAGCTGAGGTAGTTATAGAGGAGGTTGAAGAAGAACCGATTGATGAAAATTTGTCTAATCTAGATTTGGCTGATGTTTCGGAAGATTTTGAAGAAGAGGCCAACGAATCTGCAGAGGGTTTTCTTGGTGCTAATGTTTATCAAGATGAAACACCTAAAAATGCTGCTGCGCCAGCCCCCACAGAAGATAAGAAAGGCTCATTTTTCGACCGAAACGATTAAGCTGTGAATACCGATAAAGTAGCCTTAGAGGGCATGGAGTTCTATGCCTATCATGGTTTTTATGAGGAAGAACGCAAAATCGGGAATCGTTATTCTGTGGATATAGAGGTGACTACCAACTTTGAGAAGGCGGCTCAGCAAGATGATTTATCTGGTACCGTTGACTACGTTCAGCTTTATGAGATTGTCAAAAACAGGATGGCCACTCCAGCCAAACTACTTGAAAAACTAGGCCAAGAAATTATTGATGGCATTTTTGAACGATTTTCATCAGTTTCAGAAGTGAAAGTAAGCGTAGCCAAACACAATCCGCCTTTTGGCGGTATCTGCGCCAAATCAAAAGTTACTTTGGAAAGAGCAAGAAGCTAGTAGTTTAGCCAGTATGAAGTAAATTCCCCTCGTTTCCGTCATTGCGAACCTGCTAATGTTTATCGAAGTGAATAAATAAACGTGAAGCAATCTCACAGTTTTTAATGAAGAGACTGCTTCGTTACAGCCTATTGCTAACGCATGGCCTGCGTCTCGCAGTGACGATCCTATTTTACGTTTTGCGTTTCTTCGTGCCCTCTGCGGTTAAAACCTCTCCGACATTGCGAACCTGCTAATGTTTATCGAAGTGAATAAATAAACGTGAAGCAATCTCACAGTTTTTAATGAAGAGACTGCTTCGTTACAGCCCATTGCTAACGCATGGCCTGCGTCTCGCAGTGACGATCCTATTTTACGTTTTGCGTTTCTTCGTGCCCTTTGCGGTTAAAACCTCTCCGACATTGTAAACCTGCTAATGTTTATCGAAGTGAATAAATAAACGTGAAGCAATCTCACAGTTTTTAATGAAGAGACTGCTTCGTTACAGCCCATTGCTAACGCATGGCCTGAGTTTCGCAGTGACCATTCTATTTAAACTTTGCTATGCTTTGTGCCCTCTGTGGTTAAATCAGCTAACTTTACCCTCCCAAACAAAACGCTTATCCTTTTGACCGAAGCCCAAAAATCCATTCAACATCTGATACAATTATTAAAGGTTGAAAAAGATGAAGATTACGCTCAATATGAGCGAAAAATGCTCAATACATCCATCGAAGAACGTAGAAGACAAGGCGTAACCTGGTACCCTGTGCAGTTGATGAATCGCTACATAGGAACTGGCGAACGCTATACGTTAGAACTTGATCGCACTACACATTTAGATCAAAATCACTCTTTTCAGGTGGGAGCGGTAGTCAGTGTTTTTTCGGGTCATGGAAATGAAGCCGAAGCGGTTTCTGGTGTAATTAGTTTTCTGAGGCGGGAAAAAATGCGTGTGGCCTTGAACGTAAGCGATCTTCCAGATTGGTTGAAGCAAGGGAAAATCGGGGTCAACTTACTTTTTGATGAAGGCTCTTACCGCGAGATGAATCGTGCTTTGGAGTTAGTGCTTAAAGCCGAAACAGGTAGAGTAGCGGACTTACGAGAAGTAATATATGGCGCTAAACCTGCAGAATTCAAATCGGGCTTTGAATATCAGTCGGTAAACCTAAACGCCAAACAAAACGAAGCGCTTACCAATATTTTTCATGCGCGCGATGTAGCTATTATTCACGGCCCTCCAGGTACGGGAAAAACCACTACTTTGGTTAATGCCATAAAAGAAGTAGTGAAAACCGAGCGGCAAGTATTGGTTTGCGCACAAAGTAATGCAGCTGTGGATTTGATCGTAGAGAAACTCGATAATCTCGGTTTAGATGTGTTACGCTTAGGGCATCCTGCCCGATTAACTCCAGAAGTAATTGAGAATAGTTTGGATGTGAAAATTTCCAAACACAACTATTTTAAAGAATTAAGAGAGGTAAGAAAGAAGTCGGAAGAATACAGAAAGCTAGGAACTAAGTATAAACGCCAGTTCGGGCGAGAGGAAAAACTTCAGCGTGATTTACTCATGAAAGAATCACGTTTGCTTCGCCAAGATGCCGATAGAATTGAATCGCAAATTACAGAAGACCTGATGGGGCGGGCAGAAGTGGTGGCTTGTACTTTGGTTGGGTCTACGCACCCTTTAGTGCGCGATCGGGTTTTTAAATCTGTATTCATTGATGAGGCCAGTCAAGCGCTAGAGCCGGCCTGTTGGATTCCAATTCTGAAATCCTACCGCGTAATTATGGCGGGAGATCACTTACAATTGCCTCCCACAGTGAAATCACTTCAAGCTGGAAAAGATGGTTTGGAAGAAACGCTTTTCAAAAAGGCGATAGAACGCACAAAAAGTGATGTAATGTTGGAAACCCAATACCGAATGCATCCGCACATCATGAAATTCTCCAGCGACTATTTTTATGAAGGCAAATTGGAAGTAGCGCCAGAAATTTTGCTTCGAGACAGTGAGTTGGAAGGAGCGAGGTTTGAGTTTATCGATACCGCTGGTTGTGGTTTTTCGGAAAAAGTGAAGAAGGAAACGCTTAGCACTTATAACGAAGAAGAAGCAAAACTCGTCATACAGCTTTTGAGTAAGTCGGTTACAGAAGGACAACGTATCGGAATTATTGCGCCTTATAAGGCACAAATCGAGTTACTTCGCGATTTACTTCATGCCGAAGAATTACTAGATCCATTTAAAGAAGATATTTCGGTCAATACGGTAGATGCTTTTCAAGGCCAAGAGCGCGATGTGATTTTCATCAGTTTGGTTCGCTCTAATGATAAAAACGAAATCGGATTTTTGAAGGAGTACCGCAGAATGAACGTAGCCATCACTCGAGCCAAATCAAAGTTGGTAGTAGTAGGCGATTCGGCCACTTTGGGAAAGGATACTTTCTATAATGCTGTGCTTGATTACGTGCAAAGCATCGGTGGCTACAGAAGTGCCTTTGAATTTCTTTACGATTAAGGGTTGAAATACATATTTTGGTTTTTTATTCTAATGTTTGGTCAGAATAATAATATGTAGAATTGTTTAATGTTCTATATTTATAGAATCAACCAAATCTAAAACCAAAACCATGGAACCAGAAAAACCATCTACTGACATTCCAATACCCCAAAACGAAACCCTCAAAGGCTCAATTTATCATGAATGCCGAATAATGTTCGACTATGTTTTGAAGAATGGCAAGCAAATCGATGTGCAACAGGTAGCACCATTAGAACAAGATGAGAAGACTTTAGATAGTGCTACATTAATAGGAGTCTATAACTATTTGGCCGAACAGGTGAAGCCTGCTTTGCCCGGTACTTTAATTTTGTTTGCTAAGAATAAAGCTTCCATCAACCGCTTTAAGTTTTTAGGTCCTTTGCCCATTGTAAGGCAGTTTATGGTGCTCTGTATTCTTTCGCTGATATCCCTCATTCTCACCAGTTTGTCTGGGTTAGTGAGCATCGATAACATTCAAATGAGCATGTTACAAGGCGAGGGCTGGAGTCAGGCTGTACGATTTTTATTTCTAATGTCTGCGGCAAGTGTAGGGGCAGGCTTTTATGCCTTGTTTGAAATGAACAATTACATCAGCGCAGGCACCTTCGATACCAAGTATTCATCAACTTATTGGTCAAGATATGTACTGGGAATTGTAGCTGGTATTTTACTTTCAGAGTTATTCGTAGTGTTTATTGGGCCAAATGAGCAAACCAAGGATTCAACAATGGCATTAGATTCAGCTACTTATTTACTGAAACCAATTTTGGCCATTTTGGGTGGTTTTTCTGCTAGCTTGGCTTACCGAATTTTAAACCGATTGATTTCTGCGGTTGAATCTATTTTTACAGGATCAGCCAATCAAATGATCGCTCAAAAAAAGCAAGAGTTCGATTTGCAAAATCAGGCCAATGAGCAACAACTAAAGACAACTTCGGCACAAAATCTTTTGGCTTTAAAAGCCACTTTAATCGCTAATAAAGTACCTCAAAGTGTTTTAGATCAGGTGGACGCGGCCTTAGGGCAAATTATAACGGTGCCACCAACTCCTGCTCCTACACCAGTGGCTCCGGCTCCTGCCAAGTAATTAACTCAAAATATACAGGTCAATGTAGAATGAGATCGCTCAAAAGGGTGGTCTCATTTTTTTTTTGAATCATTTTTTTAATCTCGTGCAACCCCACATATAAGTAGGTAGTCTTTCGGAAAACTCAAACAACAAACATGATGAAATCACTTAAAATCTCAATTTTAGCTTTTTTGGCTTTAGTATTTACTACAGCGGCTTATGGTCAAGAAAGAATCACTAAAACTTTTTCAGGAATTGAAAATGTTAACCTTTCTACCGCTTCAGGAAATGGAACCATAAAAAGAAGCGACAATAATGAAGTTACCGTTACTGTGGAATACACTTTCGATGAAGATATTTATAAGCCCATTTTCGAGCAAAACGGATCTTCTTTAAGAGTGGAAGAGAAATTTGAAAGAAGCCGTTGGAACAGAGGGTACGCCAGATGGACTTTGGAGGTTCCGAATGGAATTGACTTGAATTTCAAAACAGGCTCTGGAAACATTGAAGTTTCGGGCGTGAACATTAACGTAACGGCCAAGTCTGGTTCAGGCAATATAAACATCAGCGATTTGGAGGGTACAGTTTCTTCAAATACTGGTTCTGGCAATCTCGAATTTTCAAATATCAAAGGCACCCACAATGGAAATACAGGCTCTGGAAACATTAGAGTCGACAGGTCTGAAGGTGATTCTGACATGAATACTGGTTCTGGAAATGTTCGATTAAGAGATGTTTCGGGGGTATTTAAAATGAGTTCGGGTAGCGGTAATGTGATTGTAGAAGGTGCTGCGATCAAAGGTGCTTCTCGCTTTAGCACAGGTTCTGGTAATGTAGAGGTTGAACTTTCTTCGGCTTTAGATTATGATTTAACTCTTGGAACAGGATCGGGAAATGCTACACTGGATTTCAATGGTAGCCAAATTGCTGGTGAATTTATTATGGAAGCTTCTTCTAAAAACAGCATTCAAGCACCTTTTAGCTTCGATAGAATTTCTGAAAAAGGAAGACGCTACGTGAAAGAAGCCAAAGTAGGAAACAAAAACATATTAGTTAAAATTAGCTCAGGCTCAGGTAGAGCTGCAGTGAGGGACTAATATCAAATTATTTGAATCAACAATCTGATAATAAGGGTTGTTGATTCAATTCTTATTTTAATTGCCTTGGTTGGGCGATTTTCAAAAAAGTTAGAGACCAAGTGTAACGCTCACTTACTTTTTAAGTCTTTAAACAAACATTACCTCAAAACAACGGTCAAAATGCTCAAAAACTTCATTTTGGTTACCCTGCGCAATTTGCGTAGGAATAGCCTCTACTCATTTATTAATATTTCTGGTCTTTCAATTGGTATTGCCTGTAGCATTCTCATTCTACTTTGGGTGAAAAACCAAACCTCGTTCAATAAATTCATTCCTAAAGCAGATCGCCTTTATCAGGTTTGGGTCAATGCCGATTTCAACGGAACCATCAATAGTTGGAATTCTGTGCCATTGCCTACCTATGAGGCCATGAAAAATGCGGACGCTAATATTGTTAATTCGGCAGTTACTGGTTGGGGAGGCAATAGGCTTTTGACTGTAGGCGAAACCCGTTTAATGCAGCGTGGCTATTTCGCTAGTAATGAATTTCTAGAAATGTTCGAATTCCCAATGGTCATGGGTGATCGCACTGAGGTTTTGGATGAACCTGCTTCTATAGTAATTTCAGAAAAGCTGTCGGACCTGCTATTTAAAGGTGCAGACCCAATTGGAGAATTAGTGCGTTTAGACGATGCCAGTACATTAAAAGTAACTGGGGTGTTTAAAGATGTACCTCAAAATTCGTCCTTTCAATTCGATTACATTATTCCATGGAAACATAGAGAAGCCATAGAAGAATGGGTAAGGAATAATACAACCAACTGGGGAAACTATTCTTTTCAGGTATATGTGGAACTGACAGACGCTGCTTCTGAAGATAAAGTGGAGGCCAGTATTAAAGATATTCTCACCGAAAACGGACAAGACGACATGCCCCGTGCGTTTTTTCTTCACCCAATGTTGCGCTGGAGGTTACACACAAGTTTCGAAAATGGGAAAGAATCTGGTGGAATGCACGAATACGTGACTTTGTTTACGGTGATCGCATTGTTCATCATTATTATCGCTTGCATTAACTTCATGAATTTGGCTACTGCTCGTTCCGAAAGAAGAGCAAAAGAAGTTGGGGTGCGGAAAAGCTTGGGTTCCACCCGATCGCAACTGATTTTTCAGTTTTATGGAGAATCGCTTGTTATTTCATTGATCTCCTTCGTGTTGGCGCTTTTCTTAGTGCAATTGGCCTTGCCTGCTTATAACAATTTGGTCGACCTGAAACTTTCAATCGATTATGCTTCTTCAGAGTTTTGGCTTTTTGCATTGGCCATAATATTTCTTACCGGTGTGATTTCAGGAAGTTACCCCTCCTTATATTTATCTTCTTTCAACCCTGTTAAAACCTTAAAAGGGAAAGTAAATATTGGGAAGAATGCCAACACACCACGAAAGGTTTTGGTAATGCTGCAGTTTGGTTTTGCGGTAATTTTGGTCATCAGCACCATTGTAATTGTAAAACAGATTGACTTGGCAAAGAATAGAGATTTGGGCTACAATCAAGAAGGGCTAATTACCGTGCCTTATACCGATGCCCTAGCAGAAAATTATGATGTGCTGAAAAATGATTTGTTGGCCTCTGGAGTTGTGGAGTCCATTACACGTTCAAATAGTGATGTAACAAGTATAAATTCTAACAACTTTTTAGGTTGGCCGGGAAAACCAGAAAGTCAAAGGGTGATTTTTGTAACCATTGCTACGGAATATGATTATGCAAAAACCATAGGTGCCGAAATGCTTTATGGAAGAGATTTCTCAAAAGAATTTGCTTCAGATTCTAGCGCCATTATCGTTAATAAAGCAGCACTTGATTTGATGGAGCTTGAAGATCCTATTGGAACACAATTAGATTTATGGGGTGGAAAAAGAACCTTGATTGGGGTAATTGACAATGTATTAATGGGTTCGCCTTATGATGAGGTGCGGCCATTGTTCATGGTAATGGATCCTGAATGGATTAGCGCCATAACTGTTCGGTTAAGTGCCACCAATGATTTATCAGGAACGATGAATACAGTGCAAGAGATTTTTGAAAAGCACAACCCTGCCTACCCATTTGAATCACGTTTTGTAGATGTAGATTTTGAAAGAAAGTATACGGAAATCAACCTCACAAGAGAGCTTTCTATGCTTTTTGCGGGTCTCACAATTTTCATCACAGGCCTTGGTCTTTTCGGATTGGCTTCCTACACTGCCGAACAGCGCATTAAAGAAATTGGAATCAGAAAGGTTTTAGGTGCTTCGGTGGGTAATTTAGTTGGATTGATGTCTATCGACTTTGCTAAGCTTGTGCTTATTGCTTTTGCTGTAGCGGCTCCTGTTGCTTATTTCTTGCTCGATAGTTATTTGCAGCGCTATCCAATTCGAACTTCAATTGATTGGTGGATTTTTGTATTGACCGGAGTGGTGGCCTTGTTGTTTGCTTTGGCAGTAGTCATTAACCAAGCCAGAAGAGCAGCTTTGGCAAACCCAGTAAAATCATTGAGGAGTGAGTAAGCTAATGAGAGAATGAGTGAATTAATAAAAGAAGGAAATAGTGAATTAATGTTGGAATGAGAAGAGAAGTGAAGGAATGGGTTAAGGTGTAAAACCGAATCTGTTCCTTTATTTCTTTCTCTTTTTTGGAGGTTTGCATTCCTTGCAAAAATCAGCGAATGACTCAATTTCGAGCAACACTTTCTTATGTTCTATTTTTAACAATTCTAAATCCTTACCAAACTCTGTGGATTTTAACATTCTAGAGTTTTCAGCATCCATTTCTAGCTGAAGTTTTTTAAGAATAGGTTGATAAAAGCTGATATCGGAGAAAGCACCTTTGTTTTCATAAATCTCCTTTCTAAACTTCCTGGAGTAGAGTTCGGTTAAGTCAAAGCTATATTGCCCAAACTCCACTAGTTGGTTTGCAATAGTTGAATCGGGAGCTATAATTGCACCTAAGTCTCTATTGAAAGTAGTACTCACTTTATCGTTGAAGTTCTTCTTAAACATAAAAGCATAAGAACTCATCTGAAAAGAAAAATCGATATTCGTACCAGGGAATAACGTGTAACCACTCAGTTGATTATTGATTTCTGTTTCTGGCGATTTAAAATCTGTTAACTTCAACTTATACTCTGGGCTCCACTCTATTACATTTTGACTAAAGCCTAGATTCAGGATTAGCATAAACCCTAGGGTTAAGATTAATTTCATGTTGAAATCAGGTTATATTATTTGGGCGAATTTAATTCATTTCCCCAACTCATTAACTGCCTGATATATTAATTTCTCCATTCTTTCCTTAACCCCCTAGTTCATTTATCCCTTAAACCATTCATTCATTCTTTCATTTATCCCTGTAACCAATATTATCCACTGCAATTACGCCTTTAGACGATTGATCGAAAACCAGCCTTAAGCTGCTCCATTCAAAATTACCGAGGTCGGAGAATTCGGAGAACGGAATTTCGAAAGTT
The DNA here is from genome assembly GCF_001267955.1 of Roseivirga seohaensis subsp. aquiponti. Classification (NCBI taxonomy): domain Bacteria; kingdom Pseudomonadati; phylum Bacteroidota; class Cytophagia; order Cytophagales; family Roseivirgaceae; genus Roseivirga; species Roseivirga seohaensis. The sequence goes on along the minus strand of NZ_JSVA01000007.1, from coordinate 10,844 downwards.
TCCATGGCCAGTTCCCAATTATTACCAAAGCTGACGTTCATTGCCTTAAACTTCATGTATTTGACCTTAATCTTTGGTGCTATTTTTTTATGTTCCGAAAGGGTAGTAGAAACCATATCTCCATTTTGGCTGAAAAGCTCAATGGTGAAATTCAGTTCATCATTATCTTCCATTTTGATTTTGCTATCATCGGCCCGGGCAAATGAGAATAGCAAAGTGGAAGTGGAGTCAAGCGACACTGGTTCATTGAAGCTAAGTGTATAGCTCTTTTCAACAGTAGAAGAATCATTGTTCCAACCAATAATGGCTGCGTTGGTGCCTTGCAAACCATTGTCTCGCATTTTTAAATCTTGCTCGTACCAAACGTCTAAGTTTTGAGCCGAAATAGTAGCGATATTATTCTTGGTCGTAGTAACAACAATGTCTTCTTCATAGTCAACCAAAATCTGGTTTTCCGAAGCCTCAAAATTGTTGACATAAACGACTTCGGGCAACCAGTCTTTCGCAGTCGCACTATTATTAAATAGCGGAGCGTATTCAGTTTTTTGGTTGAAAACATATTCTGTGAACGCGCCAATATAGGTTTTAGCAATTTGACGTTGTTCTTCACCCGTCATGAGCGGTGCCGTATTCATAAACCAGCTGGAAGTTCCTCCAAAATCATGTCTTCCCCAAATGGAGTTGAACTGACCATGATTGGCCTGGTTTGCATATAAACCTGCCTTTATACGATGAATAGAATCCGTGTAGCTAATGCGTTGGTACTGACGAAGTCCAAAGAAACTGGCTTCATCGGCATCATAAGCGCCTTGAATTGAAAGGAAGTTAATGTTTTCTAAGTCCAACCTTCTAAAATAGCGGGCATCGGTAGGGGCAATGGCAACAATACCTTGAATTCTAAAATTGAAATCGAATTCAACCAAAGCGTTATCTGGGAAGTGACTCAGTTTGTTGTAAGCCGCAGCAATCGAAACGGCTTCTCCACCGCGTGAATGACCCATAAGGATGATATTATCCATGTCGATTTTTTCGAAAAAATCAGAATCCTCATCACTGTTCCAGGCCCTCCATTGGCTGAGGTGTTTCAAAAGCAACCATGCCCTGGCTGGCATTTCTTTCCCTCCAAAATCACCCGACCAGGTGCCGTTGATGAAATTCTCATCTACAGAAACCGTGATAAATCCTTTGCTGGCCAATAATTCACCCAAATAAGCATAACCAGGGTCTGAGTAATGTTCCATGCCATGGTTTCCGTGAACGATTAAAACCAGAGGCAGCTTACCTTTCTTTTTCGGCATCCATGTGCGGCCATTGATGGGAAATTCCTTCATTCCAAAACCCCAATAACGCTCTCTCCATTTCGCTTTTTTTCCTTTCCACTCTGGAATTATGAGCGAAGCATCAACCGTTTCTGTTTTGTATTTTACTTCTTCCGCATATTCTGGCCTGCGCTCATCTGTTCCGTTTCCGTAAGTGAAGTAGTCGAAATGATAAGTACCTTTTTCTCCCGGGTTGTTAATTCCCATTTCTGAAAGTAAAGGAGCTTTGGTTTGCTCAAAGTCTATAGGGTGCGGGTTCGATCCTTCGTCCATCAATAAACAGACAGGATAAGCAATGATGACCAGTGCAATTATGACGAATAGGCTATAAAGTCCTTTGTTTCTAGTGCCTCGAATGAGGTTCATTAATGAACCCGCCAAAAGCACCATGGCGAAAATGGCAATGATCAATGAATTTTGCACCAAGACTCCAGGCCAGCTAAAACGCATGTAATCGGCCAAGTGAAAAGTAAGTAGGGTGGCTAAAATCAAAGAAACAGCAATGGTCGGTATTCCTTTCACCACTAAGTGTAAGGCTGAGCCCACCCATCGGAAAAGGTAGAATCCTAAAACACCAGCAATGATGTAGACTGGAATTTGCAGGTAAGGCGATATTCCATTTCTGAAAAATAGTCCTCCAATAACCATGAACGACAGTGAAAGTAGGAGTAATCCGTAGAAAGCGCCTTTAATAAAGAGTTGGGTTTGAGATAGGTTTGAGCCTTTTGGTAATTGATTTACTGACCGTAATCGATTGAAGAAGGATGCCATTCGCTAAATTTTAAAGTCTAAGGTTGTCGTGTTCTGGGTTAAGCGGTTTGAAAAAATAGGCTTAAAACGAACTTAAAACTTAATATAAGTGATTGACTTTATTGTGCTTAGCGAAAAGCTGTAAGCGGTATTGAGGGAAGGGGTTTTTAATTGTTTGAGGTCAATTTAATGTCATGACTCAAATCTTGAAGTAATTCGACCTTGCTTTCAAAAACTTCGACCTTACTTAAAAGTACTTCCACTGCCATACTACAAGTAATTTCAAAGGTCTGATTGGTGATTTCTAAATCCAGCTCTTTTACCAAGCGTTGCACCTCGTTCATTTCTTCATAGGGAAAATCAAGAGTGAAACTTTGAGTGATAGGTTTCTCGATGATCTCATTTAGATCGAGCGCTTCGGCAGTAGCAATTTTATAAGCACTGATCAATCCACCAACCCCTAATTTGGTGCCGCCAAAGTAGCGTACGACTACCACCAAGGTATTGGTAAGCTCCTTCGATTTTATTTGTCCAAGAATGGGGTCTCCAGCGGAATGGTTAGGCTCTCCATCGTCATTGGCACGGTAGTGTTCTCCATTTACACCATATATATAGGCATAGCAATGGTGGCGTGCATCGTAATACTGTTTGCGGAGGGCTTCTAAGTTTTCCTTCACTTCTTCTTCGTTCCGAACGGGAAAAGCAAAAGCCAAGAATTTGCTGCCTTTTTCTTTATAAAGCGCTTCTGAGGTTTTGGAAATGGTTTTGTAATAATCGGCACTCATGCCCAAAACTAGCAATAGATTTTTGGTCTGCTTTACAAAGTGACTAAAAAGAGAGTTTGAGCTTAAGAAAATTAGTTCAGGCTAAACTCGTCTCCGTCTAAATAGATGCTCAAGTTGATATCCTTTGCACCCAACTTAGAGCCTTGTAACTGAGCGGCCTGGCCTTTCGCATCAAACACTAATACTTGAGAAAGACCGACCACTTTAACCTTGTTTCCCGAAACCACAATGGCTGTGGATTCATCAATGCCAATACATTTAAGATTCGGATTTTCCATAGTCAGGCTGAGTAAGCGATTAAAGCGACTGCGTACAACAAAGTGCTGATCTATGATGGCATTTTTAATAAAGCCGAGCCCATCAGCCAAATCCGTATTTCCCTGTTCTATTACTTTGAATCCGCTATCGTCAGGGCGCAAAAGTTGCGTGCCCGTAATCATTTTTTCGCTCATCACGGCTGCCCCAGCACTAGTGCCAGCAATCATATTCCCGTTGTTAAAGCTTTCCCAAATGGCTTTTTCTATTTCCGTACCGGCCACTACACCCATAAAACGGTTTTGACTTCCGCCAGGAATGTAAATTAGTTTTGCGTTCCGAACTGAATCTAGTTGGGCTTTAGTAGGCGTTTCGCCTTCAATAAAGTTAATGGCGCCTACGGCCGAAATTCCATTATCTGTAAATTGCTTTTTCCCTGATTCAATTGCGCGGTCGGGCAATGTGGTGGCCATGGGTAAAACCAAGGCATAACCTCCTTCGCGAATCCCAGATTCATCAATCATGCTATTAATTAGTGAGGCAGGTCTTGAACCACCACCAATAATAAAGAGCTTTCCGCCAGAGTATGCAGATTCAGGTTTAGAGGATGTTTCTGTTTTGGAGCAAGCCCCAAGCGCAGCAATGAATAAACCAAAGAATAATATTGAGTAAGCTTTTTTAATAAGAATGAAAGGTAGAATTATCCTAGATGCATAACAATCAATCCTTTACCAACGGTTTGTTGTGCTTATTCCCCCAGCCATCGTGTTAGTTCGCTATTCCCTTTGATTTCCTCTACTTGGTAAATGGAAAAATAATTCTCGCCATTGGGGTTAAGTTCTGCTTTCAATTTTCTTCCAAAGCGGTTGACTTCAATTTCTATATTATTTTCACTTTTGAATAAATCGGGGCTGTAATTTAAAACTTCATCTTTCAAACTCAGTACTTGCTCTGCCGGAGAATTTGCCGCAATCGCATCAATAAAATACCGACCTTCTTGTTCTGCTAGCTTCAATCCATAGATTTTCTCTTCTGGTTTTTCAGCAGGTTTTAGATTGAAACTCAATCCAAACTGAGGAAACAATACTTTCAATTCCTTTTCAAGAGGGGAGGTGCCAGAAACGTAATTCTCAAAGTAATACTGAAGAGAGTCTCCGTAAACTTCCTCACATACATTTTGGTAATCTTGGTAAATGTACCCTGCTTGGTTCTTCCCAAACTTTTGCCACATCAAGCGCATTACATCATCCAAACTCCTTTGGTGTCCGGAACGCAATCGAATCTTCAAATCGAGAATCAAAGCCAATAAAGCACCTTCATTATATATAGATACTTTTCTTCCGGGTACGCCTTTCTCATAACCGTCTAGCCATAAGTCGAACGATGAACTTGCCACGGACATGTTGTTTCTGCCTTCATTGAGGTAATGTCGCTCCAGTAGTTTGTTCAGCTCTCCAAGGTATTCTTTGAGATTAAAAACGCCACTTCGTTTTAAAAATAAGTCACCATAATAGGTAGTCACACCTTCAGTGACAAAACCAGTTTCATGATAATTTTCATGCTGAAAATCGTAAGGTGTCATTTCTTTAGGTCGAAGTCTAATCACATTCCATGTATGGAAGAGTTCATGGCTGCTTACGCCCAAAAACTCTTTATAGAGAGGTCGGTCTTTTAATTCTTCCGCAGGGCCAGTCGTAATCATGGTAGAATTCCAGTGCTCAACTCCGTGGTAATGTTTGTAGGGCAAACACTGATAAATGAAATGGTAATCTGGTGAAGGGAATTCACCCATTACTTCAATTTGAAGCTCTGTGAACTTGTGGAAGTCCCGAATCACTTCATCATCTGTTCTTGGCAATTCGCCAATAATCCATAAATAGAATGTAGTCGAAGAAACTTGATATTCAATTTTTCGGATCTTTTTGGCTGCCACCAGTGGGCTATCTACTAAATGATAGAAGCTGTCTGTCTCAAATTTCCGAACCCCTGTTTGCGTCAAGCCCGTAGCAAATTGGTAATCCACTGGTACATGAATTTCTACTTCGCATTTGTCATTTAATTGGTCTTCAGCATAAATCAAGCAATTGATAAAGTTCAGGTAAAGTTGCTCATCGTCAAGCCATGAATTACCCGCATCCATCTGAAATGCATAATAGCTGTATTTTACTTCAACTGTTTTTGAAGAACCTGCTGCAACACGCCATTGGTCTTTTGTTACTTTCTCGCAGCTTAACTCAATACAATTTTCATTATAAGCTTTCAGGTTAAGAATATGCTTCGCGAAGTTTTGAATGGTGTAGCGCCCCGGTCGCCATGAGGGTAAGAATAGATTCAGTTCTTTGCTATTAACATTACTCAGGCTGAGTGCGATGTCAATAATATGCCGATTAGGGTTGGTGTATGAGATTGAATATTGCATAGCCGAAAGATAAAGCACCTAAATATAATATCAATTTGAACCTAGATTTACTTTACTACATCGGTGTGAATAGCGATGGAATCGCTAATTTTGCCCCTTGAGAAGCGAATTAGCATTAATGTCAAACAATTTAAAACTGACGTTGGCAAATCAAAAAAAGCTACCTATCTTTGCATTCCTTTTTGGAACAGATCAAAAGAATTTAAAATATAATGAAAAGAACATTCCAACCTTCGCAGAGAAAAAGAAAGAACAAGCACGGCTTCAGAGCAAGAATGGAATCGGCTAATGGTAGACGCGTTTTAGCTAGCAGAAGAGCTAAAGGCAGACATAAGCTGACTGTTTCTGACGAGAAAAAGGGCAAGAGGTAATCTTTTCCTAGGTTGAGGTTTTGTTCATTTAGAACCTCTAAGTCATAGAAACTACCAAATTGACATACAACTTCCCGAAAGAGGAAAGATTGCATAGCAAAAAACTAATTCAGGAGCTTTTTGAAAAAGGCTCCTCTTTTTATTTGTACCCTTTTAAGGTAATGTATTTGCCTTATTCTCCCGAAAAACCTGTCAATCAATTTTTGGTTTCCGTAGCTAAGCGAAGATTCAAAAATGCTGTTGATAGAAATCTAATTAAACGCAGGGTAAAAGAGGCCTATCGTTTAAATAAACACCTTCTTTTTCAAGCCAAAGATCAGCCAACGCCTTCTTTATTGATAGGGCTGGTATATACGGGTAAGGAAATCCACGACTCCAAAATGATCGATTTCAGAATGAAGAAATTGATTACTCAACTCGCTAAAATACACATTTAGTGCGCTAAACTCCCCAGTGGTGTAGAGGTATATACACACTTGATTTTATTTTTTGGTTTAAAATCGGTGTTTAATCGGCTTGAGTGAGCTTTTTAAGTATTGGTACGTTATTCTCTATATAGTTAAGCGAAAATCAATTACACTTAACTTAAATTTTTAGAACATGAATAATACAGCAAAAATAATAACGGGAGTAGTAGCAGGTGCAGCAGCAGGATTAATTACAGGTGTTTTGATGGCGCCAGATAGCGGAAAGAAAACACGCAAAAAGATTGCAAAAGGAACTAAGGAGCTGGCTTCGTCTGCCAATGAAGCAATATCTGAACAAGTAGATAAAGCAAAAGAGAAGTACGCTGAAACTTTAGAAACAGCAAAAGGAAAGTATAACGCTTCTCTTGAAACTGCCGCGGAGAAAACAAAAAATGGTGTAGATAAAGCAAGCAAAGCACTTCACGCCTAATTGATCAAGATTTTAAATACACATATAAAACCTTAGCCATTCGCTTGGGTTTTTTTATGCTTTCTAGTCGCTAAGCTATATATTGAGGCATTCAGCCGAATAAGTAATTAGAATAAACAAGAGTAGCATTCCTCCGTTGTAATGCAAATTAACAAACAGTGTATGGCAAAGGTCAAGTTTAAGAAAGGGTATCTGGCACTTTCAGCAGTGATGATTTTCGGTCTGTGGTCATTTACCGCCCCACAGAACGATAAATATTTCGAGATCCTTAAAAACCTCGACATTTTCGCCACCATGTTTAAGGAGGTGAATGCTAAATATGTAGATGACATCAATCCCAATACTTTTATGAGAAATGGAATTGATGGTATGCTGTCCAAACTTGATCCCTATACTAATTATTATTCTGAAGATGAGATTGAAGATGTGCGCACCGAAAACACAGGTGAATATGGCGGTATAGGCGCGCAAGTGGTTTTTTTAGATGGAAAAGTGATGATTGTTATGCCAGATAAAGGCTTTTCTGCCGATAAAGCAGGCCTAAAACGTGGTGATGAAATCATATCAATCGATGGTCTGGATGTAAAGGGGAAATTCGATCGGGCTAGTGAATACATTAAAGGACAGGCTTCAAAAAAGGTAGCTATTGAGGTGCTCCGCGAAAATGTGGGTAAACTCAGTTTTACTGTCGGTTTGGAAAAAATAGACTTGCCAAATGTTCCTTATTTTGGAATGGTCAGTATCGATGTTGGGCTTATTAAACAAACAGGCTTTACTCCTGATGCATCGAAAGAAGTTAAAGCTGCCTTAAGGGAATTGAAGAAACAAGGGGCTTCTAAAATCATCTTGGACTTGCGAGGTAATCCTGGCGGTCTACTAAGCGAAGCGGTAAATATTTCTAATATATTCATTCCGAAAGGTGAATTGGTAGTTACAACAAAAGGTAAACTCGAGGAAACTAACGCAACCTATAAAACACTAAATACCTCAACGGATGAAGAAATTCCTTTGGTGGTTTTAACTTCAAGCATGAGTGCTTCGGCAGCTGAAATTGTTGCTGGGGTAATGCAAGATTATGACAGAGGAGTGGTGATTGGTCAAAAATCTTATGGAAAAGGCCTAGTTCAGCAAACCTTACCGCTTTCATACAATTCCCAAATGAAAGTTACAATTGCAAAATACTACACACCTAGCGGTAGGTGTATACAGGCACTTGACTACACACATCGAAATGAAGACGGAAGCGTGGGTAAGGTAGCAGACTCGCTAAAAACCCTTTTTCGTACAAAAAATGGGAGGCCAGTGTATGATGGCGGAGGGATTGATCCTGATATTTTGGTAGATAGAAAGGACTACGCTCCAGTTACCAAAGGTATTCTTTCAGAAAATTTGTTACTCAAATTTGGAAATGCCTACGCGGTAAAACTTGATTCCATAACCAGTATTAAAGATTTTAAAATTACCGACCAGATCTTTAATGATTTTAAACACTGGGCATCTAGTCAAGAATTCGATTATTCTAGCCCTTTAGAAATCCAACTTAGAAAACTTAAGGAAGTAGCTGAAGAAACAGGAGGACTGGAAAATATCAGTGCTGAACTTTCGGCTTTAGAGGCTAAAATGGCTCACAGTAGATCCAACGATATCGAGCTGGCAAAAACAGAAATTAAACAATTGCTAAAAGAGGAATTTGTCATGAGAACATACTTAGAAGAAGGGCGTCTTCTCGCTTCTTTTGAAAATGACCTCGATCTTAGTAAGGCACTTGAGTTGCTTTCAAACCAAAGCTTGTACGAAAGAACCTTGGCAGGAAACTAACTTTAAATAAATCACCTCTTATTATATCCCCACTGAATGATTGAATTTATACTCCTGTTTTTAATGGGGTTGCTGGGCGGCTTTTTGGCCGGCCTTATCGGAGTTGGCGGAGGAGTCATGTACATTCTTGTGTTACCGTATGTCTTAGTGAATATGGGGTATCCAGATTCCGAAATAGTTCAGTTTACCATTGCTAATTCTTTAGTCGGAACCATGTTTGCTGCGTTATCAGGAAATGTAGCGCTTATCATAAAGAAGGAATTCTTTTGGAAGGAAGTTTTGATAGTCGGGTTCTTCGGTACAGTCATCTCACTTTTGGTTTTACAGTTCATTGTTCAAACGGATTGGTATCAGCGCGATAAATTCAATATGGTTATTATTCTACTGATGTCTTTTATCGTGTTCCGAACACTAAAGAGCAATCGTACTTCTGATAGTGAGAATAAGGAAAAGAAGTCAACAAACGGGCAACTTGGAGTAACCGGGGCTTTGGCAGGAAGTATATCTGCCTTGTCGGGGCTTGGTGGGGGAGTTGTAATTATTCCAATTCTTAACTTACGCTTGAAGCAAAGTATGAGAAAAGCCAAGTCTATCTCCCTTGGTGTAATATTTATTACTTCGATGGTAATGACGATCTCAAATTTAATAGCACAACCAACCGTAAATATTGAAGGGCAAAATATAGGGTATGTGGTTTGGCCTTTGGTACTTGTACTGTCTTTTGGTGTGGTCACCGGTTCTCCTTATGGAGTAAGAATTGCCAGAAAGCTTTCCAATCGAACCATCAGTTATATCTTTGTGTCGTTTTTAGGAGTAGTAATTATTGATAAGTTGATTCAACTTCTCTCCTGAAAAACACTTTATAATCACTTTATCTAAGAATCCGTGCCGAAAATTTTAAGCATAGAAACGTCTACAACCGTATGTTCAGTAGCTTTAACTACTGATGGAAACACTTTGGCGAGTCAGAAACTGTTTCTTGAAAAATCTCACTCCACTCTACTAACAGTGGTTATTGAGCAAATAATGAAACAAGTCGGAATGGAAATGTCCGAGTTGGATGCAATAGCCGTCTCGAAGGGCCCAGGTTCATATACTGGGTTACGAATTGGAGTTTCAACCGCTAAAGGACTTTGTTACGCTTTAGATAAACCGCTTATAGCTGTCAATACATTGTTGGCAATGGCCAATGAAGTGAATCGTCAAAATCACAGCGGAGCATTGCTATGCCCAATGATTGACGCCAGAAGAATGGAGGTGTACACGGCTTTGTATGATGGGAAACTCAATGAGTTGAAAAAAACTTCCGCTAAAATTCTTGAAGAAAACTCTTTTCATGAAACGCTGATGCAAAATCAAATGTTGTTCTTCGGAAATGGAGCTGGAAAGTTCAAGGACTTAAAAAATAATGTGTCGAATGCCGTTTTTATAGAGAACATAACACCTTCCGCCTGGAGCGTAGGGATGTTAGCAAACCAAGCATTTCTCAAAGGTGATTTCGAAGATGTGGCTTATTTCGAGCCATTCTACTTAAAAGACTTTGTGGCAACCAAACCAAAAAGAGTTTTATAATGGAAGAAAAAGAAATTGTTAATCGCGTAACAAATAGTTCAATCGTCACCATCGACCTTGAGGATTACTATCATAAAGGAGAAAGAGTGAGGTATGATATTGCCCAACACCTCTTTCAAGGATTAATTTTAAAAGAGAAGGATTTTAGAGTCTTTGTTAAAGATCATGATTGGTCTTTATATAAAGGGAAAAATATCGCGTTGTTTTGTTCTGAAGACGCAATCGTACCTACTTGGGCCTACATGTTATTGACAACAAGACTTCAGCCATACGCCAACAAAGTCGTATTTGGAGGCCTTGATGTACTTGAGTATGCCCTTTTCAAAGAAGCGCTTTCAAAAATTAATCTTGAAGAATTGAAAAGTCGTCCCGTAGTGGTAAAAGGTTGTGGTGATTTACCGATCCCAGAATCTGCTTTTATAGAACTTACTACTTTACTTCAGCCAGTAGTTAGGTCACTCATGTACGGAGAGGCATGTAGTAGTGTACCATTGTGGAAGTTTTCTCGGGTTGTTTCTAGTTGAGGTTAAGGGAGTTATAAAATACTTAAAAAAATAGTGATAAATCGTTAGGAAAGGGGTGAATAAGGGTGCTACATTTGCATCCCGTTTAAGCGGAACGGAGGTTATTTGAAGAGATGGAGAGTAGGTTGAATTAG